>NZ_CM000745.1:2253423-2280647 GCF_000161455.1 Bacillus pseudomycoides DSM 12442 | reverse complement strand
AATTTTGAGCATTTTGGAGAAAAGCTATATTGATTGTAAATTTGAAATAGATAGCATGAAAATTATAAATCAATTACACATACAATTTTAGAGGATTAAGGAGTTGCCTTAAATGTATAACGTTGAAATAAGAAGACCAATCATTGGTGATTATGAAGAGTTACATCAATTGTTTCATACAGTCATTGTAGATACGTTTGCTAGAGAAGGTTTATCGGAGTTGACTGGCGATATAGAAAATGAAATTGAAACTAAAAAACAGTACTTGAAATGTGACTTTGATAGCGATGGGAAAAATCGATATTTTTTGATCGCTGTAGACAAACATTGTAATAAAATTATCGGCACAATTGAATTTGGGCCATCTAGTAAACTGATTAATAATTGCACAGATGGTGCATTAAAAGACTTATATGAGATAGGGACTGTATTTGTACTCCCGAATTACCAAAGACGCGGCATAGGTAATTTGCTTTTAAATGCGATTTTTCTTACCTTATTGGATAAAGGAATAAAAGAATTCTGTTTGGATAGCGGATATACTAACGCACAAAAAATATGGAAGAAAAAATTTGGAGAGCCTAACTTTTTGTTAAAGGATTATTGGGGCGAGGCGTATGATCATATGATTTGGAGAAAATGCATAAATGATATACCTATAATATTTAGTAGATAATGAAAGTTGTTTTAGCAAATCGATTGTATAAATTTAATTAAATTACATTTATAATCAACACGCATAGCTTTTCTTTCATACTTATGCTATTATTTACCTTTACTATAAAAGAGGACGTGAAGTAACTTGATTAAAATTGATTTACCTGCAGTTGATGTTTCTATAACAGAAAGAAAACAAGTAATAAAAGGCGATGAGCCAAGAATCACTCCAATTCATGGATTCATTGATTTCCACCTGTTTCCAAGAGATAAAGGCGGCATTTTTATGTTTTATAACATTAATGATGAACTTCTTTTTGTTGGGAAAGCACGTAAAATAAGACAGCGTATTAAAAAGCATTTTGAAGACAATGTTTCACCAATTCAAGCACATCGCGATGAAGTATATCGTATTGATGTATGTATTGTAGAAGATCCAATGGAAAGAGAAATTTACGAAACATACATCATTAATGAACTTCAAGCGAAGTATAATGTTGATAAAGTATTTTATAAATAAAATAAGAGTAATTTAAAACATGATCTTAGTATTATATTAAGGTCATGTTTTTTTATTTAATAAAAAACATTTGATCCCCTTAGACTATTCGACAAAATATAACAATGCAAAAAATTGTTTTTTGCTATGATAAATAGGAAATTTATATATTGTGTTTATTGGGGGATAAAAAAGGATGTTGAAAAAATTTACTACATGTATTTTGGGTGGCGCTTTAGTATTTAACTTATCTGGGTGTGGAAGTACATCTGACAAAACTTCTTCTGAATCTAAAGAAACCACTTCTAAGCAAGAAGAAAAGAATGTGAAAACAAAAACAAACGATACAACGAAAGGGAATACAGATTCGAAAAACACGGAACAAACAAAAGAAAAGACAAAAATAAAAGAAAAAGAGTATTCATTAAACAAAACTTTTAATACGCCAAAATTTGATGTAACTGTGAAAAGAGTTGTAGAAAGAGATAAGGTTGGTAAAGAAAGTATAGGGATCCAAGAGCCTGAAAATGGACATGTCTTTATTGTTATAGAGGTTGAAGGGAAAAATATCACAAACGAACCGATGAAATTAGCAGTTTTGCCATCAGTTGATTTAGTGGATGAAAATGATAATGCTTACCAAAGTGATGTGTGGGCAACTAGTAGTTATGAGGTTGAAAAAGGCGAGACCTCTACTATTAGTAAGGAATTAAAACCTGGTGATGTAAAGAGAGGAAATAAAGTTTATGTGATTAATAAAGAAAAGTTTGATACAGGTAAATGGTATGTTCTTGTTAATCATGAACATAAAGAACAAATTAAATAAAGTTTATGTTAAGAGGGTATATACCCTCTTTTTTTGTTGTTTGGAAAAGTCCTTAAATCTTGAATTCCTTTACCTTTCTTTTCTTTCATAACAGGTAAAAACAAACATATACTGGTACAAGCAAACAAGAAAGGAGACAATCATGAACTGGTTAGAAGCTTTTATATTAGGAATTATTCAGGGATTAACGGAATTTTTACCTATAAGCAGTACTGGACACTTGTATTTAGGAAGACATTTGTTTCATTTAGATGAAGCTGGGCTTTTTTTAGACACGATGCTGCATATTGGTACCCTGTTAGCGGTGTTTATTTATTATAAAAAAGAGTTTATCTATTTAATTAAAAATCCACTTTCAAAGCTTACATTTTTACTCATTGTTGGAACAATCCCAGCAGTTATAATTGGCTTATTATTTAAAGATTTCTTTGAAGAGATTTCAAAAACGGGTGTAACAATCGGATGGGAGTTTTTAGTGACAGGTTTGTTTTTATATATGGCAGAGAAACAAAAAAGTGGACGTAAGAAAATGGATGCCATTACATATCAAGATGCTTTTATTATTGGTTCGTTTCAAGCGTTTGCTATTTTCCCAGCAATCTCTCGTTCTGGTATGACGATTGTCGCAGCACTTTGGAGAAAATTAGATCGTGAAACAGCTGCATATTTTTCGTTTTTGTTATCTACTCCCGCTATTGTTGGAGCAATCATTTTACAGTCTGTAGACGTATTTCAAGGGAAAGCTGAAAGCATTTCAAGTACATCGTTAATCGTTGGCACCTTATCTGCTGCATTTTTTGGATATATTGCAGTATCTTGGATGATTCAATATTTAAAGCAGCATTCTCTTAAAGTATTTGCATATTATGTTTGGGCTCTAGGCATTATCATTTTAACTTTACAGTTCACTGGCGTATTTTAAGGAGAACGACCTTGAAAAAATACAGTCATGCAATAATCTTATTTTATGCTGAGTCTTGCTGGTGAACGTTATTAGAAATGCTATTTTTAGCGGAATTACATGTTGATTCTTTGCTTAAATAGTACTTGTAATTAAGGGGAAAGACGAATAAATGTTGATAAAAAAATCCTGTTGCGCAATTTTATAGCAGGATTTTTTATTTTATGATTCTATTAATATGTCAGAAGTATAAAGAGGAAAATGAAAAATTTATTTTAGCATCATGAAAGTAGCGGAAATATCTTGCGGGAGGTAAAAAAATGTTAGGAAAAGCAATCGTTATTGGTGGAAGTATAACTGGGAAACTAGCAGCAAAAGCTTTATCTGATTATTTTCAAGAAGTAATAATTTTAGAAGCAGGCGAAGAATGGAATGAAAAAAGGCCTAGAAAAAGAGTACCTCAAAGCCATCATCCTCATGTGTTATTAAAAGGTGGTGAAGTAGCAATTGAGAAATTATTCCCGGCAATTATGAATCAATTAAAAGAAGATGGTGGTATCGAAAATAATTTTACTGGGGATTTGAAATGGCATCATTTTGGTTTATGGAAACAACCATTTATCGGAGAGTTGAATGCGGTTCAACAAAGTCGTCCTATGCTTGAGTGGCACATACAAAAAAGAATGAGTGAAGTAACTAATATTACAACAAAATATGAAACAATGGTTGAACAATTGATAATCGATCAGCAGCATAACAAGGTTTCTGGAGTAAAAGTGCGGTGCATGAAGACAGGAAATAAAGAAAATTTACACGCAGAACTAGTTGTGGATGCAAGTGGATTTGGTTCAAAAAATATAGAATGGTTAGAAACACATGGCATTGAGGTAAAAGAAGAAAAAGTATGGATTCAATTATTTTACGCGACTAGGGTATTCCAGCTAAAAAAGAATGAATGTCCTGATTGGTGCAATTTACTTATTTCTCCTAGCTTTCCTGAAAATCCTTATGGTGCCTTTATTCAAACTATTGAAGATAATCGATATTTCGTGACTTTTAGCGGATACGCCAATGAGAATGTACCAAAAACAGATGAAGAATTTCTTGCATTTGCTCATAAGTTACCTGCACCAGATGTCATTCATTTTCTTGAACAAGCAGAGCCAATTACAGATATAAAAATACATAAGATTCCATACCAAGTTCGTCGTCGATTCGATTTAGTGAAAAATATGCCAGAAGGATTTTTAGTAATTGGAGATGCTCACTGTCGCTTTGATCCAGTTTTTGGACAAGGAATTTCTGTCGCTGCTATGGAAGCTGAAGAATTACAAATGTGTTTAAAGAAGGGGAAAGTGCTAGAGAAAGATTTTACGCGTGACTTTTATAAGCGAATTTCAAAAATTATTGCAACGCCGTGGGAAATGGTTACTACAGAAGCTTTCCGTCACCCTAAGATAAAAGGAGAAAAGCCTTTTATACAACCATTTCAACAATGGTATACGAAAAAAATATACCAACTTTCCGCGAGTAATACAGACGTTTACATTCGTTTAGTTAGGGTCATGAACCTTATGCGTAGTCCCCTACATCTTCTTCATCCTAAGGTATGGCTTGCTATTCTTACAACTCGAAAAAATAAAGGAGGTTAATCTCATTACAAGCAGTAGGATTTTAACTATTAAATGGAGAATTTATAAGTAGATAATTGATTAAAAAGGAATGAGTCATGAATGGAAATATACATAGAAAAATTAAAGAAACAAGATGCGGAAGAATTGTTTGCTTTTGAGAGTTATAATAGAACTTTTTTTGAAAAGATGGTACCGAGTCGTGGTGATGATTACTATGTTTATGAGACGTTTCAATCTAAACATGATGAATTGTTAAAGGAACAAAAAGAAGGCACTTCCTACTTTTATCTTATACGGAATATGGAAAAAACAATTGTAGGTCGAATAAACTTAGTAGACATAGAGAAAGATAGACAATTGGGATATCTTGGTTATCGTGTAGGAGAAGATTTTATCGGAAATGGAATTGCAACTAAGGCCATCCAATTACTCTTAATTCAAGCAGCAAACCATCAAATTATCGAAATTCATGCAAAGACAACAAATAATAATATTGCTTCACAACTAGTATTAGAAAAAAACGGCTTTTCACGTACCGCAATTGATAAAAAAGGTATAGAGTTAAATGGTCAAAAGATTAATTTCATTCATTACGTTTGGAAACATACTAAAGTATTATAAAAGAAATTTTAAAACAAAAGGGGAACAATACAATGCAGGACTTACGTTATCCAATTGGGAAATTCACTTATGAAGGAAATATTACGGAGGAAATAGTAGAAAAGTGGATTCAAGAAATTGAAAATCTTCCTGCAAAACTAACAAAAGCAATTAACGGTTTAGATAAAGAACAGCTAGATACACCTTATCGAAAGGGTGGATGGACAGTACGGCAAGTTGTTCATCATGTTGTCGATAGTCATATGAATAGTTATATTCGTTTTAAGTTAGCTCTTACAGAAAATAACCCGACAATTAAACCATATATGGAAGAGAAATGGGCAGAGCTCCCTGATTCAAAATTACCTGTTGATGTTTCCCTTGTATTATTAGATTCATTACATAAAAGATGGGTAAATGTATTAAGCTCTTTAGAGCAGGCAGATCTTGAAAAAACTTTTAATCATCCTGAATCAGGTGAAACAAAACTGGAGGTAGCAATTGGATTATATGCATGGCACGGTCGGCATCATACTGCACATATCACTTCTTTACGGGAGCGATTAGGGTGGTAAATGTTATGGGAATAACACTAGAAAGAGCAATAAGTTTTGATGCGGAACATATTTTCAATATTCAAGTACAAGCATTTAAACCGTTATTAGAAAAATATAAGGACTATAAAACGAATCCTGCTAATGAAACAATTGATAAAGTAATTACAAGAATAAACAATCCTTATGGTGGATTTTATAAAATATTTGTTGATAATACTCTTGCGGGGGCTATTTGTATATTTCGGAAAGAAAAGACAACGGAATTCTGGATAAGCCCTATGTTCATTTTGCCTATTTATCAAGGGAAAGGGGTAGCCCAGAAAGCACTCGTTTTAATAGAGAAGATGTTCCCACAAGCAACTAGTTGGGAATTAGCTACCATTTTAGAAGAAGAACGTAATTGTTATCTGTATGAAAAAGTGGGCTACATTCAGACGGGGTTAAGAAAGAAGTTGAATGATAATACAACACTTGTTTATTATAAGAAAATATTATAAAAATAGATTTTAAAAGGATAGATACAACAGAGTATATCTGTATTATCTATCCCTTTATTTTGGTCCTATATAATACAATGTTGCGAAGTTTTTTGTATTTTTAAAACAAAACAATGCATGTTGTTCCAAAAAACACGGGGTTATAACTTTTGTTTTTGTATAAAAATTCAAAGGTGTTATTTTGTTGTATATTTTACTAATGCTTTTTGAATGCTTAAAATACTGTCATCACTTTTAAATTCCTTTGTAATCGGTTCATGCATACTAGATACCCAAATTTTAAGTTCTGCATCTAAATCAAAATGACCTGCTGTTTCAATGCTAAATTGTGTAATGCTTTTATATGGAATAGAATGATATTCTGTTTTCTTACCAGTTACTCCTTGTTTATCTACTAAAATCATTCGTCGATCTGTAAATACAATTAAATCTCGAATCAATTTATACGCATACTCAACTTGTTCATCATCAAGCATAATCTTCTGTAAGTCACGCTCAACATTTTCTGTACTCGTATCAGATGCATTTCCGAAAATACCACTAAATAAACCCATATAAAATTCCTCCTTTATGATCTGTGGAATGAGTTTCTTTTATTGTATCATGTTATAGACTAAGAGATTCTTACAATGCAGCAAGAGCTTTTTTAAGCAAATGCAATGAATTTATTGATACTTCATCATAATATCTTGTGCTAAAATATAAGTGTTTAGAAAATCAAGAAACAAATATAGAGGGATTATAAATGAAAAATATCGGTTTAGTATTAGAAGGTGGAGGCATGAAAGGGTTATATACAGCAGGGGTACTTGAGTACTTTATGGAAAATGATTTGTTTTTCCCATATGTAGTTGGAGTATCGGCAGGAGCATGCATGGGTGCAACTTATTTATCGCGTCAAAAAGGAAGGAATAAAAAAGTAAATACAGAGTTAGTATCTGATCATCGTTATATATCTTATCGAAACTTAATACGAAAAAGAGAATTGTTTGGTATGGACTTTCTTTTTGATGAAGTGCCTAATAAAATTGTACCATTTGACTTTCAAACTTTTTTACATGCAAATGAGCAATTTGTAATAGGCACAACAGATTGCGAGACAGGACAAGCTGTTTATTATAATAAGCAAGAGCATGGGAATGATATATTGAAAATTATTCGCGCATCAAGTTCTGTTCCATTTATTGCTCCAGCTGTGGACTATAATGGTAAAAAACTTTTAGATGGGGGGATCATTGATCCTATCCCTGTTCGAAAGGCACAAATAGATGGATTTCAAAAAAACATTGTTATTATGACAAAGCCAAAAGGATATGAGAAAAAGCGTAATAAGTTTTCACCAATGGCAAAATATTTATATAGACGATATCCGAAAGTCTCTAAGCTTTTAGTAGATCATTATCGGTTTTATAATGAGAGCATTTCATACATGTCTTCAGATGAACAAAAAGAAAACTTTTTTGTAATTCAACCAAGCATGCAGCTTCCTGTTAGTGGGATTGAAAGAAATAAGGACAAGCTTGTTAATTTATATAATCTAGGGTATCAGGATGCAAAGAATCAGTATGAGCAGTTATTAGAATGGATAGAGAAATAATAACTATAGGGGTGAACAGTGGATACTAGGAAACAGCATGTAAAATAAGAATGTAAACACACAGACTATATTGTTTGTGTGTTTTTGTTCATAAAATATACAACATTAGTACCCTGTTTATATAGGGATTTATTTACAAAAAAAGAAGTACTAATATACTGCAGTGGAGGAGGGAAAAGGAATGAAGTCAATACTAAGCCCCAAAATAACAGAGCTTACAGATCAATTAAGCAATGGAGATACACGAGCTTTTCATACATTTTTAGATGAACTCAAAGCAAATGAGACGCCACTTATAGAAACTTGTCCAATGAATAATCAGTATCATCTTATTACTTACATATGGCTAGGCGATAAAGACACAGAAAATATTTATGTATTTGGTAGTTATCCTGGTTGGGATCTTCATTCTAATCGACTAAAACGGCTTTCAGACACGAATTTATGGTACAAAACATTCAGAACGAACAAAAAGTTTATTTCTACCTATCACTTTTCAGTTAATGATTATTTTGAACAAAATTGGATAGCGCGTAGTGAACAGTATCAGTTAGATCCATTTAACAGTCATATATTTGGAGAAGGAACAGATAGAGCAGCTGTTTTAGAAATAGGAATGGAAATGCAGTACGATAAAAGATTCCCTAAAAATTATAATCCTCAGGGAAAAGTTGAAACATATTCTTTTTACAGTTCTGTTTTAGGCAATACACGAAAGATATATATTTACACACCTCATGATTATTCTCTTACATCAAGCCTTCAAAATCTTATCCTCACATTTGATGGAAACTCATTTATGCAAAATCTTTCAGCACCAGCAACACTCAATCATCTCATTCATAAACAAGAAATACCTTCGTGTATTGTTGTTGGAATTGAACACGTAGATCGATTAAATGAGCTTACTTATAACGACAAGATGAATGCATTTTTAATAGAAGAGCTACTTCCTTGGATTCAAACAAAATATCATGTATATAAGGATCCGGCGCATGCAACAATTGCTGGTTTAAGTTTAGGTGGCCTAGCGGCGTTTTATACAGCACTTCAGAATCCTCATATTTTCGGAAATGTGCTGTCATTGTCAGGTTCTGTACATTGGAAAAAGGACGGGTATGAAGAAAAGCTTCCCTGGATGGAGAAACAATTTTTATCAATTAGTAATACGCTGAGATTACGTATGTATATGGCAGCTGGAACTCTTGAGAATGAATCGCTTTTAAAAGCCAATAGGAGCCTGTATAAGACGCTTAGAGAAAAAGAATACCAAATTACCTATAGCGAGTTTCAAGGCGGTCACGACGAGATTTGGTGGCGAGAGCAACTTACTGAAGGTTTATTAGCATTAAATAATTCAAGATCGTTATCTTAAAAAGAAATGAGGAGGTAAAATATGAATCAAAAGGATTTAGATAAAGAGTTAAAAAAACAAGAGATTTTAGTAAAGGATGAGAAGGTTTGGGATTTCACGTATGAAGATCATATTAGTTCTATCGTTAAGCGGGCAGAAAAATCAGGAGCTTTTGATGACCTACCTGGCAAGGGGAAACCACTTAATATTGATAAAAGCCTTTCGTATAACCCTGAAAAACAACTTTATAAAACATTGAAAGATAATCATGTTTTACCTAGGTGGATTGAGCTTTCGAAAGAAATTGATTATTTAAAGGAAAAGCTGAAAGAGATTATAGATTCTAAAGAAGCAGCAAAGCTAGTTCGGACTATTAATAAAAGAGTTTTGGAACATAACCTTTTGTGCCCAGCATCTGCACAAAAAATGAGAGTGAAAACGGATTTTTAGTATTTTTCAATAAGCCTATTTCTTGTTATATAATTAAAATAGGCTTATTTCATATATTATGCAAAGGAGGAGTAGAGGGTGACAAATACATACCATATTTGAAAGTGAATTTGGTGGGTATCCGTATGTACCTATTCATCATGAGCATCCAAAGGATTCGAATGGACAGCCTATGATGTTACTTGTGCAGATGAATTTTAGAGAGATTCCTCATATTGAATCTGTGCCATAGAAAGGATTACTATAGTTTTTTGTAAGCAGAGATGCTGATCTTGTTGGGGCTGATTTTGACCATCCAACAAAACAAAAAGATTTTCGTATTATTTATCATGCAGAATTAACGCAAGATGAAACTCAAATTGTAACGGATTTTAGCTACTTAAATGCTATTGATTCAGAGAATTTTATTGTGCCTAGAGCAGCAAAGTTAAGATTTGAAGCAGGTTATCAACCTGTAACACTAGGAGATTATCGATTTGAAGAGTTTTTTAGAGATGCAATTCATTTAGAAGAAATCGATGACGATAGCGTAGAAATGGAATTTCATAGATTGTACAATAAACACTTTGAAAGCCGAGGGCATAAAATTGGAGGATATCCATTCTTTACACAAACGGATCCAAGAGAATGGGAAGAAACCTATCAAGAACATAACATCTTATTGCTACAAATCGATACAGATGATTCTCTAGGAATTATGTGGGGAGATTGCGGCATTGCTAACTTTTTTATACGAAAAGAAGATCTACTAAACCTAAACTTTTCAAATGTACTTTATAATTGGGATTGCTGTTAAGTCTAAAAACACCTTTAATATAGCGGAAAATAGGGAAGAGGGGTTGAAGTATTTCGCTATATCTGTGTGAATTACCGGTTATAGCAAGAATCTTAGTGTGAAATCACAATTTTAAAACTTATGTACGTAGTTACATGAATAAAAAGTCAATATAATTTACAAAAAGAAATATAAACCAATATAAAAATTCTTCCTAAAAAATAGGGAGAATTTTTATAGGAATAGTATCGGGTTATGTTAACTAAGATAAAAAATACAACGCAATAAACAACCTGTTATAGATAAACCCTAAATTTAACCATATTAAGAAAATAAGATGTAATTATAAGGAAATGTATAATAGATGATGAAAAACTTAAATGCGCACGCGGAAACAATGTAATAACAAAAAAATTTTAACGAATTACGTAATAAATTTATGTTCATCAATGTTTTTGTATGTTGTAAACTCAGCAAAATTTTTATTCTAAAAATGCTGTAGAGAAATTTAATCGTACATTTACTATAAAATTTATAAAAATTTAAATAAGTAATATGTAAAGCCGATTTCATAAAAAATATCCGTTTCATCTCACTTTGTATAGTATACTTGTGTTTAGAGACAGGGAAACACTTCTTTTGTATAACTACCTATAATATATATTATGTTAACTGTGAAAATAGAAGTAACTTGTTTTTAGTTTAAATCTCCCTTTTACTTCTGTTGCTTGACAGAAAAAAGATTAGCGTTGAAATATAGCATTCACACTAATCTGTACAAGGGATTTTATTTTTAATTAATTTGTTCGAAGCTATTTTTAAATTTGGAATCACTTTGTAACCAGTTTTTGAATGTTGATTTTTTAATGCTAATATTTTCGCAGGATTTATCAATGCATTGATGTTGTTGATATTGAATAAGAAATTCTTTTTTTCGTTGAGTTACTGCCGTTCTTGTTCTTTTTAACTTTCTATCTTGTAGTTGTTCTAAGTCCAATTGTTCTTTTTGGAACACATCATATTTTCTTTGTAAAAATATTTCTTTATCTTTATAGATCCAATTAGAAAAAAGTTTAATAGTTCTTCGACCACTAAGTATCACACGGTAATGCGATTTTTTATTCACAAGGTTCGGCTTAAAGTTTTGCTCATGTAAAACTTCGTTTAAAGAATTCATAAAACTATGTGATCCACCTACGAAACTTACAGTATAAGTTGGATAGTTCACATAGCCATCTCCATCAAAATATCCCCTAATAAAATGATGCAGATACTCTTTTGGAACAAATGGAAATTGTACGTCGTATGATTTACAAGGCATGATTCCATGTAAGTTTATTAGATCATTTTTCATGATTTTGCTATTTAAATTTAACATATAAACACCAGTGTTCTTGTTTTTATATAATGGTTGGTTTGAATTGAGTTTTATTTTTATATCTTCTAAAATCGCTGATTCTTTTTGAGAAATACTTACAGTTTGGTTATCTTTTGTAATGACACCATCTGCAATGAAAAACCCTAAAATATATGCCATAGTATTAGACCAACGCTTAAAGTAATCTTCATTTAAGTTATATTTTCGTTTCCAGCTGCCTCTTGCTCTTTTTTCAACGTTGTTATCCGTTAGGACTATCCGAACATATCTAGGTGAAACATTAGCTAGTTTTGCAATATTTGACGTGCTCTCCCCTTTTAAATACAGTTTAATCATTTCGTCCTTTTCCAGTGCGCATTTAGATTTCTTTTTGCTCCTGTCAGTCATTTCGATTCTCTCCTTTCAATAGATATAAATGAAGTGTGCATCTTCCATATCATTATATAAAAGAACTGATGTTCCGTCTGTTTTATCTATTAAAATCGGAGTAACATTTTTATTCATTGTAGATCTTCGTATCCTCCATTTTTTCTGCTGCTATCTGCTCTATTTTTGTGGCAATTATGTAGCATATTTCCTCGAGTTCTCTTCTGAGGATTATTTTAACACTGTTTAATTTATAGAATTTTTAAATTAAACAGAAATATCCTCCTTTTCTTCTTGATTTGTATAAATTCCATCCTTTAGTATAAATATATAAATCTAATTGTTCCTATTTTGTTTAAATGAATCATAGCTGATTAGATTTATGTGATAAGGTTTATAAAAATTTAGGAGGGGTTATTGTCTTACTAGGTGAGTCTACTCATGGTTCAACAGAAATGAATCAATCAAAGGTTTAAATGATTAAGTATTTATATGAAGAAATGGGTTATGATGTACTTGCGTTTGAATCAGGATTTGCGGCAGCGAATTCCGTATATCAAAACTTAGATGATTTAACTGCTGAGCAAACCATGAAAAAATCTATTTTTGGCAATTGGTTCACAAAAGATGTAGAAGAATTATTTCAATACATAAAAGAACAAAAGGAAAAAGGAACGCCCCTTATTTTAACAGGGTTTGACATACAAATACCGTGGAATGCTTCTACTGCAACATTTGCAACTCCTACAAATGAATGGATTGGAAAATTAAATCCGGAAATAGGAAAACAACTTGTAGAAGAAGCATAAGAAGAAATTGTGAAATACAGTTCCGTTTCTACTTATGAAGAATTTCAAACAATGCAGTCCTCTATTTTACGTAAATATGAAAAAGTAAAAGAATTTATCCAACAGCATTCGAATGATTTAAAACAAGTAGCGCCTAAAGCATCATATGATGTGAATTTGCTAGAAAAGTTAATCAAGGTTCGAATTGATACCCTTAAAACGTATATTCCAAATCAAGTAAAAGAAGAATTAAGCATCCCCTCTCAGCCAGTTTTTTCGGATTTTTCATATTACTCACATGACAAACAAATGGGACAAAATTTAGCGTGGTTAAGTGAACTGCAGTATAAAAACAAAAAAATGATTGTGTGGGGACATAATTATCATATACGAAAACAGAACGCTAAAATGTTAAAAGCAGATCCTTATCCAATTCCATTTCCAAATATGATGGATGTTATGCCAAGTATGTAAATTATACACTTTTTATTTTATCTAAAACTTATTTTATGAAATTATTAGTTTAAATGTATTCTGCTTAAAATGAACAAGAAAAGACACCTTATATAGGTGTCTAAGAATCTTATGTATCATACAAATCAAATGGAATTATTCTTTTTTCTCTTCATCTGTCTTCCCGTAAGCGAAAATCTCAAAAACGAATTCACATAGACCAACTACGACTTCCCCAATTACTTCGTGCATTTTCCCACACTCCTTTTTTGTAAATCTATCTTAAGTATATGAGTGGGATGTTTTTAAGTGCTATTGGAGAAGGTGACATAAACATTACAAATTTGTAATGTTACTCTAGTTTAAATGACACCAAATTTCTTTAACGCGTAAGATATTCCTCCTTCGCTTGCTCTTTTGGTAACGAAGTCTGCTTTTTGTTTTAACGTATCTTCTCCATTTCCCATGGCAATTCCCAAACCCACATACTCCAACATGTCGATATCATTTCCGCCGTCACCGAAAGCAATGGCTTCGGATTTGCAAAAGTTGAGATGCTCCAATACTTTTTTAATCGCAGCTGATTTGGATACTTCCGTTTCTTCAAGTACATTCATTACGTAGCCATGAAAACGCTCGAATCTAAGTTTTGAAAATCTATCTAGAAATTTTTGCGCTTCACTGTCGTCCGCATACAAACATATACAGTAAATTTCGTCTGATAGAGATTTCATTTTTTCGGGATATTGTGTAAGGTTCAAAGTTTCTTTTAATGCCCCCATGACCCGCTCATCATCGGAAACCATGCCGTTCATCGTAAATAGCTTGGTAAAATAAGAAACACCGTGTCCGTTCAACTCAGCAAAAGCAGAAACATCTTGAACTGTTTCTGTTGATAGTACTGATTTATGTATAACCTTCTCGTTACATGTTATAAGCGCACCATTAGCAGAAATAAACGTATCAATGCCCATAGTCTTAAACTCTTCGCACAAATTGTACGGTCTTCCTGTTGTAACTACAACTTTTAATCCTCTCTCGATTAATTTCTCAAGTGCTTCTTTTGTGCTTAACGGTATACTTCTATCCACTTCGCTTAATAGGGTGCCATCAACATCAAAAAATACAATTTTGTACATATGTAATCCCTTCCTTGTTAAATTGCGCTATCTTTATACAATAACTAATAGTGTACTTTTTACAAACATCTCAAAATACGTTCTACACTCAACTAAAATGAAGCAGTTTAAGCGTTTTTTCAAAACATGGAGTTCTTCTTTCGTACGGGCCTTTTACTAAATTAAAAAACTGATGTTATCCTATTTTTTCACTAGGTTATTTAGAGGTAGGTTGTCTAACCTGTTAAATTCTTTGCATTCATATTCTACTAATGTATGATTTATAATGACACATCTATGTTCTAATATATGATGTTCATTGAGCATTTTAGGTAGAAAGTGAGGTATCATCGCCCCTACCCCATAATTATACTTACTAAGTATCCATGACACGCCTCTCCAGTCTAAAATCCCTTCGGCTGTCTTTTTAGGAGTTTCGTAGTAAAAGTCATTAGGTACATCTACTACATACGCATACATGCCACCTGAATATGTATGATCCATTTCCCATGTTATGATACCTTTGAACTGGATTTGATTTCTTTTGATATCGATATCTGTTTCTTCTTTTATTTCACAAATTGCGCTTTCTAATGGCGTTTCTCCGCTCTCTATTTTTCCGCCTACTCCGTTCCATAATCCTTTAGCAGGGGCGTATTCTTTGTTTAACATGAGTATCTCATCATTTCTTTTAATAAAACATAGTTTCTAATTTTAATATAAGGCAACCATTACTTATATAATCGTATAGTCATCAAAATATTGATCGATACTTTTTAATTTCTCTACTTTAAAGTTTATAATAGCAAAAGAACTCTCATGTAAATGTAACTTTTCATCTAAGGTAATAATGTTGCCGTCTGTATCAATCAATATGAACGAATAAACACCCTCTATAGTAGCTGTTACTTTTCCTAACGCTTTTTTATCCAACCATATAGATAATCCTGCAAACAAAGAAGCAGTAACAAACACTTTGTTATCTATTAATTCAAATTTAATATAGTCTGGACTGTCAATATCAAATAGTTCAACGTAATTACATTCCGAATTCTCGTATTCTTTTGTATAATAATCAATAAAACTACTAATAAACATTTCTTTGTTATTCAAATTTTCTAGTATTTCTCCGCTTTCATTCAGTATAAGTTCCTCAAGTTTTTCGCTTGAAAGTATTTCGTTATATATTTGCATAGTTATTTCTCCTAAGCCCCTATTATTTCTGTGCATAATAATTAAAAAGGTAACGATTTGTATTTTAATAAACCTTTTTCCATTCATGTTTTGAATCAATTACTCTAATTTATTTTCAATGGGATATTCTTGGTTATTAAGTATCTTTCTTCTCATATTTGTTTCAACTTAAAATATTAGCTTTATTATTTGTGAATAATTGTCCCATTAAAAATATATGGTACAGTTTCTTTTCTTTGCAATAGATTTTTTAAATGTTCGGGAAGTCGTAAATATGTTTCTGCAATTTGTAGTTCCATCCACGTAACTTCCTCGATCTCTTCTGGTCGTGATATATGTATTTCTCCACCTGTAATTTTCCCAATAAAGTTAATGAAGATAGCATGGTGACCTCTTTCTTCAAAAAATGCTTCACTTATTGAAAAAATCCCATCTACCTCTATATCTAATCCTGTCTCTTCTTTTACTTCGCGAATTGCTGCTTCTTCTAACGTTTCATCAAACTCGACTGCACCACCCGGTAAAGTAAAATAAGAAGCATTTGAACCTGTATTTTTAACCATTAATACTTTTTCTTGAAACTCATCGTAAAGTAGTACGTACGTTACAGTTACTTTTTTCATAGGAACCTCCTTAGTAGATCTCTAGTATACAGTTCTCTATAAAGCGATGTATCTCCTTGCTAGTAAATTTAAAATATTATTATATGGAATATTAAGGATATCTTTTGTTTTTATTTAAAGATATAATAGTAAGAAAAAACAAAGATTGTGAATGGATGAAATGAAACCGCATAAAAAGAAAAGACTTAGAAAGAAAAAACGTAATCGAAAAACATTTAAACAAATTGTATTTCAATGCTGGATCAATATTAAGAAGTTTTTTAAAGTATTGTTTGTTTTAGTGCTTTTTGGCGCGTTTTGGGGATTTTGTTATTACATATTTGATAAAGTATCGAATCGGGAATTTACAGTTCATCTTGTTTTCGCTTTTGTAATCTGTTTTGTGTTGTCCTATATTCTAGGGCATATTATCAGCAAAGTTAAGGACTGGAATTTTTCAAATGCAGATGTGAATTTTAATGGGGATATTGGAGGTTGTTTACTAGCTCTTATTTTATTTCCATTGTTTTTGTTATTATTTGGTGTAACGTACTTTGGTGTGAACTACATTATTTATAAAATAACTGGAAATAAAAAATTTAATTCCTTCTCAAAAGAGCCCTAATGTTCATTTAGGGCTCTTTTCTATACAGAACATATGCAAAATGTTAAGCTATTTTTCGATATAACTTTTGTGTTTCTTTCTTTTTCTCCTTGCTTGGTGGTCGAATTAAAATGGAGATAATAAAGGATATAATACATAGTATACCGATTGTAATAAAAGTTGGTTGAAATCCACCTAATAGCGCTCCGATAAATGAACCTGCGAGTGCACCAAAACCAAAACCTTGATATACAATTCCATAATTTGTACTATGATTTTTCAAACCGAAGAAATCACCCACAATTGCTGGAAATATGGTAATATTTCCTCCAAAACAAAATGCGACACTTGCAACACAAGTAAAATAAATAGCGTAGTTTAAATTCATAAAACTCAGTGTAAAAACAGATAAGCCGATTACAATAAAAGTTGCTGAAACAATTTTTAATCGACCTATTTTATCTGATAATGTCCCAAGAACAATTCGGCCAACAGTATTAAAAACCGCAATCATTGCAACGGCATTAGCTGCGGTTGCTACACTAAGTCCTACGAGTTGAACTCCGATATCTTTTACCATACCGATTAAATAGAGGCCACTCATACATGATGTAAATAACATAAAAAACAATAAATAAACTTGTTTTGTGCGTAACATTTCTTTCGTTGAATAATCATTACTTAAAGTTTCAGATACTGTTTCATTCGTAGCAGCTTCACGTAAGAAGAAAGATCCCGCAAGTATTACAATCAAAACGATTATGCCCCAATATAAAAAAGCTTCCGATACACCAACTGTATCAATTAACTTTCCATTTACGTATTTAAAAATTAAGCTCCCCATTCCGTATGCTGAGACTGATATACCAGAAATGAGACCTTTACGATTTGGAAACCATTTAATTAAATTTGATAATGATGTGATATAGGCTGTACCATCTGCATAACCTACCACGACACCAGCTAGTAAATAAAGAAGTGGTAATGAGGAAACTTGTGAGCTAAGTATTAATCCAACTCCAAGAACAATTCCTGCGGTTGCGATAAGTTTACGAAGCCCCATCTTTCGTTGTAATTTACCTGCAAATAAAGTTGAAAATGATAAAGAAAAGCTGGTAATTGAGAAAGTTATCGCTACAGTATGAAGTTCCCAACCGAATTTACTTACTAACGGTTGATTAAACAAACTCCATGTATAAATCGTTCCAAGACCAATTTGCACAATGATTGTGCCTAGGACAATCAGCCATGGATTTACAGATGTTTGTTTCATGCGAACTGTCCCTTTCTTATCATGACATGTTTTATCACAATTTAGTATATCCGTGATGAAATACAAGATACTAATTTAAAACTGGAAATTAAATTGGAGTCATTGTACAAAATAAACAAAAAGACACTTCGTTAAGAAGTGCCTTTTTGTCGATTAGATTATATACGGGTTTATTGTAAAAAAGCTGTGTTAAGATAAGACATTTTCAAATGCTTATATACATTATAGTACCAAATGATGTCTTTATTTTTATGGGGCTTAAGATGTATTTTTCTTTCATAAAAAAGTCTTATAAAAAACAAAAATTAATATTCGATTTCCTCATAATCTTTTGGTTGTGGAACAGTTTGCATATTTGCAGCATCTTTTGGATCGCTATATGTAGCGTTCTGCTCAACACTTGTGTCGTTGATGTTTTGTTTTTTACTTTTATTCGTTTGTTTTTTCATAAGGGTTCACTCCTTTTCTTTATAAAAGTAGTTATACCCCAATTCAAATATTATTACAGGTATGTAAAAGATGATTTCGCGAATGTATCAGCGACTAAATTGCTAAATTCTCGTAAATAATACAGATAGTTGTCTCCTCCATAGTTATATCTTTTATTATACATTTTGGCAACGACAACATTATACTTGGGAATGACTAAAATGGTGGGTCCTGTAATGCCTAATATTTGATACGAGCCTTTAGGTACCCTTTCCCCAAGCTCGCTTTGTATAGCGGGTGTGTTTTGAACAAACCAGAAGCATCCGTTTTGTGGTAAGTCCGTGTTTTCGTATTCTGGGCTTTGAAGACTTGTTGCAATTTTAATAACCTCTTTCGGTACGATTTGTTTTCCATTTATGTATCCTTCATTTAAATGTAAATTTCCCCAATAGGCGAATTCTCTAGCAGAAACAAAAAGGTTTTTTTCCGTTCCATCATCTAATATTCCAGTACTGCATATTGCTTCTTCATGAGGATTTACTATTACCTTTACCAAATTCTCATGATACTTTTTTCTCCATCCTGTTTCTTTAAAACCTGCAGGTATAAAGATACGTTCTTTTAATAACGCAGGAAAACTTTTATCATATAGTTGATAAATAAGATGGGTCATCATACGTACGTTAATATCTCGATATGCCCACCCTTGTCCAGGTTCAAATTCTCGATAAATTGTTCCGTCTTCTTTTTCATTTAAACCATGTGAATGCGTTACTAAATGTCTTAAGGTTGTCTTACCAAGCAAATTCTCATCATAATCTTTAAAATAATTTGCTGCATAATCATCAAGATGCTTTATCTTCCCTTCATATAGTGCATAAGCAACCGCTAAACCTAAGTAACTCTTTCTAGCGGAAGCAACATTAAATTGTGAAGACGCTGTTATAGTAGCACTGTTTTCAGTATTAGAATGATTTCCACTATAATGTTCAAGTACCACTTCATTATCTTTCATAATAAAAAGTGCTGCTGCAGAGCTATGATTCCGTTCTTTTATATCTTCTACCCATGAAACTAATTTTTGGTATGTATGCAATGTCTCACCCACCTCTGTATGAAATGCTATATCAAATATTAATTTCGATGAAAATAGAAGATGTCCTTTTATTTGTTTAATTCACAAAATGAAAGAAAAGTGTCTCTACACTCTGAACATGTATATACACCTTTCTTTCATACAATAACTTCATTTATGTTACAAAGTTAAATGAACCACCAGCTCCAGCAGCTAAAGCATCCCCCGCCGCAGCCGCCGCACCCTGCACAGCCGAAACAGCCGAAACAACGTCCGCCGCAACCACCACAACGTCCGCCGCAACCGCCGCAACGTCCACAGCCGCCGCAGCGACGAGCATCTTCTTGTGCATAATAATATGGATATTGATTTTGATTATCCCAGTACACAACATTTCCAGGGTGATAATCATTTAGATTCAATGATTGCAGTTCTTGTTGAAATTCATTCATGTTTATGACCTCCGTTTATAAATTAAAGTTTCTGTCTAGCATAATTCATCGGTGCTTTTCTATATGTATCACTTGTTTAATCGGCATAATAAACAGCAATAAATATAGAAATTAGAAACCAATTTCAATACGTACAACAACAAAATATGAGGTTTTATTGGGTGACGTACCTTGTTCGGTTGCCTATTTTTAGATAGCTTGTATGTTGGATTCGTTTTTATAAACGAGATGATAAAAGAATTTTTACAAATATGAAATTATATAAATTTCTCATTTGTAAATATAGGAGAGAATCTTATATTCTTTGTAGGAGCACAATCTGAGGTTTACTTCTTTTGTACAATAAAAGTGAATCAATTATTTCATTTGATGGGGATGATGACTTTCTTTAATAGTTATTAAGAGTTAGTTGGGTACTATGCAGTATTATTAACACTTAAGTACCCAATACCCTTCAGCAATACTTTATAAATTACTAATCCAACAATTTGATAAATCCTCTTTTTGTACCTTTTCTATTAATCTTTGAACAGAAGGTTCAGGCATTGTTTTATATGTAATTAGATTTTTATTATTGGGGATGATCCAATGAAAAGCCAGGTGAGACTCTTTAGAAATCGGTGGTATATCACTATGTAGGTCGTTACTATCGACTTCGAAAACATGATTAATTTCATAATGAAGCGTCTCGCTATCTTGCCACTGGTTTTCAATCACTCCTAAAAAGCGCTTAACTTCACAATCTATATCTATTTCTTCTTTAAGTTCACGAATTAATGCGCATTCTGCAGGTTCTCCTAATTCCACATGACCACCTGGTAGAAAAGAATGATGCCCTTTATAATTTGCTATTAAAAGTTTGTTATCTTTTATAATGATTCCTCTTACAATATGATGAAATTTTGTTTTCAATTAGGTTTCTCCTCTTTATCCATTTTCTTAATTAAAGTTAAACAAGTAAACGGTATACTTCTTCTCCATCATAAACATGACCAAGATTTACAAAACGATAGCTTTCATATAACCTTTTTGCCCGAGTGTTCTTTTTGTGTACAATTAGACGAATCTCTTATTCCGTGCCTTTATTTCTTCTACCCATGAAACTATTTTTTGATATGTATCCAATGTACCATTCACCTCTATATGAAATGCTATATCAAATATTAATTTCGACGAAAATAGAAGATGCCCTTTTATTTGTTAAATTCACAAAATGAAAGAAAAGTGTCTCTACAGTTCATACTTGTATATACACTTTTCTTTCAAAAATATCTTTATTTATGTCACGAATTTAAATGACCCACCAGGTAGCACCATTAAAACCGTCAAAACAATTAGAGCAACCACCGCAACCACCACAACCAAAACAACTAAAGCAACCGAAGCAACCAAAACAACGGAATCCACCACAACGAAATCCACCGCAACGAAATCCACCGCAACGGCCACAACCGCCACAGCGACGAGCATCATCTTCAATATAGTAATATGGATATTGGTTTTGCTGGTCCCAATACATAACATTTCCAGACTGATAATCATTAAGGCTTAACGCTTGTAGTTCTTGTTGAAACTCATTCATTTTCATGACCTCCGTTTATAAATTAAAACCCCATCGATGCTTTCCTATATTTCTGTTCGTTAAATCTAAATAGAAATAGCGCTATAAACTAAGTTCAATACGTACACCAACAAAATATGACCTATCACTAGATGATGCACCTTGTTCATATGCCTATTTTTAGGTTGTTTTTACTATGGGCTCATTTTTATAAATGGAAATTATAAAATATGAATTTAAACAATAACATTTAGCTTTATGTCATCATTTTCTAGTTCTATAGCTTAAGCGTGGTAGTTTTTTGCGTGATATCTTTTAGTCATAAAAAAACACAGATATGAAATTTTTAAAAAGATGAACTAAGAGTATATTAGTTTTTCGAGAAAGGGTACTTATATCATGTTTTTTTACAACGTAGTACTCTTGCATGTTATTTTATAAATTGCTAAGCCAACAACTTGATAATTCCTCTTTTTGCACCTTTTCTATTAATCCTCGGACTGAAGGTTCAGGCATTATTTTATATGCAATTAGATTTTCATTATTAGGAATAATCCAACTAAAATCTAGGTGAGACTCTTTAGAAATTGGTTCTATATCACTATGTAAGTCGTTACTATCAACTTCGAAAACATGATTAATTTCATAATGAAGTATTTCACTATCTTGCCACTGGTTTTCAATCACTCCTAAAAAGCGCTTAACTTCACAATTGATGTCCAGTTCTTCTCTAAGTTCGCGAATTAATGCACATTCTGCAGATTCTCCTAACTCAACATGACCACCTGGTAGAAAAGAGTGATGCCCTTTGTAGTTTGCTATTAAAAGCTTTTTATCTTTTATAATTATCCCTCTTACAATATGATGAAATTTTGTTTTCAATTAAGATTTCCCTCCTTTTGTAGTAACATAGCATGTATTCTCATTAAGTCTTTATTATTATTTTTTGTTTTTCTAGAACTATCGTGAATAGATTTTGAATACACCTTTAAGTAATCTTTAACAAATGAAATTACAATACTAACTTCATGTTTTTTGAAAGTGATATCCTCTGAGAATATTAAACTTGTCCAAAATATGCATTTAGTAGTGGCATGATATAAATCATGGGTGTTTCGTAAGGGTGAATTCGATTAATTATGGTAAGTGTGTCTTTTACAATGTCTTGTTTACACCTTATTTCGACTTTACATTCTTGCCCTTCACATATTTGACCGATTTCTCCATCAAAAGGTGTTGCAAAAAGGTGTTGCATTATCTAAAGGTCTCCAGTACCCTTTAACTGTGCTGTAAGATAGACAATTATCGTAATTTCCGACCTTACAAGCGTGAATGTTATTTAATTTATCTCGTAGAGTTTCAATATATTCCTCTGGGATAAATATTTCGATTTTTACTTCATTAAATTCCATGCGCTAGATCACAACCTTTTCTAAATAAAAGTTAGACATATAAACGATATACTTGCTCTTCGTCATAAACATAATCAAGTTTTTTAAATCCATAACCTTCATATAACCTCTTTGCAATAATATTCTCTTTATGTACAGTTAATCGAATCTCCTTACATTCCGTAAATTCATTTGTAATCCATTTAATCATTTCAGCTAAAGCAGTTTTACCATATCCTTTTCCTTGATGATGCTCATCAATCATAAATCCGTTAATCCAATACATGTCCGATGTATTGGATTCGAATGCATGCATAATGAATCCAATCATACTATCGTCATCATATATGGCTAATGGAATGTATTCGACATTTTCACCATCCGGCTTAATATATACTTTCGCAAGTGATACTGCTACTGGTGGTACAAATGTAGTTTGTTTCTTCGATACTTGTAATTTCAGTGCTTCTTCCCAGTTATCTCTTGTTATTATTTTTAATTGGATATTCATCATATGGACTCCTTTTTGAATAACAAATTATCCTATTTAAAAAATATCTTTCTTTCATAATTGTTTCTTTATCGGATTTTAATAGTTCGAATACACTTCCTATATATTCAACGATTCGCTATCATTTCCTCTCTAAAAGAATCGAAGTACAGTAATTATAGCGTTAGAAGAACTAACAGCAGACGGTTTACTTAGAGGACAAATGGGTATGGGAACAATTGTAATGAATAATACATGGTCATTATTAGCAACGAATCCTCCACCTAATTGGAACGAGTATGTAAAAACAGGAGTACATAAACCAAGTAAATTAATTGTTCAAGAAATTAATGAAATCGAATCAAACAAAGACTTTATTCAACTTAGTAAAGGTGAACTTTCTTCTGATATTTTTCCGTTAGAAACAATGAAATTAGTTATACATAATGTGTCTAAGGAACTAGATACTTTCGGATATGAAGAACCAAAAGGACTTTTCCCTTTACGCCAGACAATAAGTGATTATGTGAAATCATTCGGTATTCATACATCTCCGTCTTCTATACTAATCGTTTCCGGAGCATTGCAAGCACTACAGTTAATATCAGTTGGTCTTTTGCATAGGGAATCCACAGTTCTACTTGAAAAACCTTCATATTTATATTCGCTTCATGTATTTCAATCAACAGATATACATCTTTCTGGAATATCGATGGATGAGTGTGGTATCGTACCAAGCGATTTGTCTAGACGAAGTAAATATAATAAAACGAAAAACATTTTATATTCTATCCCTTGTTTTCACAATCCAACAGGTGTCTTAATGTTGGAAAGTCGACGGAAAGAACTTATGAATGTTTGTGAAAAAGAACAACTTCCTATTATTGAAGATGATATTTATCATGAATTATGGATTGATGAACTACCTCCACTATCATTAAAGGCAATGGATCAAAATGGGCACGTATTGTATGTCGGTAGCTTATCGAAAACACTTAGTCCTGGATTAAGAATTGGATGGGTAATTGGTCCAGAACCTGTGATTGAAAGATTATCAGACATAAAAATGCAAACAGATTATGGATCTAGTTCATTATCACAAAGAGTTGCCGCTGAATGGTTGTCTAGTGGTTTATATCAAAAACATGTAGCGTCCGTGAGATTGCAGCTGAAAGAACGAAGAAAAATCATGATACAAGCGCTGGACCTGTATTGTAAAGACATCGCAACATGGAATGCCCCTAGCGGAGGATTGTTTATATGGTTAAAGATACAACCTAAAATTTCAATGAAAAAACTATTTCCAAAAGCATTATCTAAAGGGATTCTTCTTAACCCAGGGCGTATTTATGAAGAGGAATCTGATCAACATATTCGTTTATCGTATGGCTATGTACCTGTCCAAGATCTTACGCAAGGAATCTATCAGATAAGTCAAATTGTTAGGGAATTAATAGAACCATAGAAAAGTCCTCTTCATTTAAGGAAGAGGACTTTCAAGCGGGTACTCATACATTCATATGTTAGGTGTTGACAACTTCCTGATACATTCTTCTCTACCTTTTCATAAACTGTCCAAATCAAATCTTTGGGTTAACTTATAATTGTTTAACCATATTGGTAGATAAGAAAGATGAAAATATTTTTGAAATTTCCAATTTAATTAGATTCTATTTGTTCTTCTATTACAAGTAGTAATTCCCACTTTTTCTTTTTAGTTTATATAAAGCGTCTTATTCAAAATCCCTTTTACAAAATCAGTTTTAGCTTCACAATAACCATCAATATTATATCGATAGTTCTCAGCTAATCGATATTTCAGTTCTTCATATTCTTTCCGTGCACCCTCATTTGCTGATAAATAATCCCGTAAAGCGACATGTTCTAAATAGCCTTTCCCATCCTTCGGGCAGACATAGAGGTGGTATTTCATAAAATTATCTTCATTATTTCTTTGAAAAGCTTCACGTCCTTCAACACCTAGATCTCCTTGATGGTGATAACCTTTTTTTTCTAATCGTTCTATAATGTCAGGTAATAGATCGTAACTTTCTATAACTACATCAATATCAATAATTGGTTTTGCTGCTAACCCTTCAACAGAGGTACTACCTACATGCTCAATTCTTAAAATTAAATCGCCGATATAACTTTCAATCATTATTTTGATTTTCTTGAACTCCATTTTCCATTCAGGATTATAAGACATGATTTCTATTATTCTCGTTTTTTCAGCCATTATTATATACCTCCTTATCATAATTTAATTTTTTTCCAAATATAATAAATTGCTCATACGAATCCTCATCAAGCCCTAGAATTTCTGCAAAAGCAGTTTCTATTTTACACCTTTTTTAGAACTATAATATCTTTTCAAATATGAAGTAGTTTCTTAATTTACAATATACATTTTATATCAGCAAACAAAATATGATGAAAATTATTATTGCTAGAAGATGTTCTACAAACACCTTAATTTCAATATATTAAATTGAATCAAAGATGTATTTCATCTCTTCTTTAACAAACCAAAAATATTAAAATGGCAAAGGAGGAAGTATATTGGATATCTTTCCTATACTTTTAATAATTCATATTCTATTTGGGATCATATGTTTAATTTCAGGAGCTGTCGCAATGTCTGCAAAAAAGAGAAAAGGAACTCATACAGAATGGGGTGAAGTTTATCATGCATCTTACGTTGTAATATTCATCACTGCAATTATATTGTCTATTTTACATTGGAATGAGATTGCTTATTTGTTTTATGTCGCACTTTTTTCTTATTCATTTGCTATTTATGGCTATCTTGCAAGAAAAAGACGCTGGAAAAATTGGATTCATCATCATATTAGAGGTATGCTAGGTTCATATATAGGTGCTGTAACGGCTCTCCTAGTGAACATAGGGAATTCTATACCGATATTAAATTTACTTCCTACACTATCGTTTTGGTTTTTACCAACATTGATTGGTACCCCACTTACAATAATGGTTATAAAAAAATATAAAAAGCATACAAACAAGTAAAAAGCTCTATTCCTCTTTGAAAAAATAGAAACGCTATTAATCATGCAGTAAATATTCTGCTTCGATAACTGGATTCAGCGATTTTTTTATTACTACTCAATCATTTTAGTCCAAAGAAAAAAAGCCATTTAGATAAAATACAATTTATTATTCGTGAATAGTTGAAACGAAGTGTCAATAAAAAATAGACGATCTAAGGAGCAGAAAACTTCTTAAATCGTCTATTTTGACTGTGTAATTCCCTACACTCTTGAAGTATGTTTCGAAATAGCGTTAATTATATTATCCCAATCATCAAAATGAATTTCATGCCCCGTTCCCTCTAGTGGTAGTAACGACGCATTAGGAATTTCATTTGCTAGAGCTAAGCCATGCTCATACGGAAGTGCCGTATCTTCGGTGCCGTGAATAACTAAAGTAGATATATTTATTTTTTTTAATTTCCCCTCATAGTAATCATCACCTTTAAGCAGTGCATGATTAAACATGCTGAGTAGATTGTTTGCTCGTTTTATTTCTTTTGTTACCTGCTTCGTAACTCTTTGCTCATCAAATTTATGCTTTGGTCCACAGAGTAATGCTGATCCTCTAACCAAATAATTCACAACAGATTCGTTATCTGTCCAATCCAATTTGCTTCCATTCGCATGATAAGCAAGAATTTTTTCATCCA
>NZ_CM000745.1:2245226-2253323 GCF_000161455.1 Bacillus pseudomycoides DSM 12442 | reverse complement strand
TAGGACTCTTTGAGGATGCCTTACTGCGATAATTTGAGCAATCATACCTCCCAAAGACATTCCTACAATATGTGCATGATTAATATCGTATGCATCGAGTACTCCAACAGCATCATCCGCCATGTCTATCACAGTATAATGAGAACTTCCTGGCTTGTAGGTAACGGAACGCCCAACATCTCGATGATCATATCGAATAACGTATCGCCCTGTATCTGCTAATCGTTTACAGAACTCTTCATCCCAGTAAACCATCGAACACATTGCTCCCATAATCAGTAAAGTCGCTGGGTGATTAGGATTTCCAAAACTCTCTGTGCATATATCAATTCCATTAATTTTATTTATCTTTTCTTTCATAATTCATTCCTCATTTCATTCGAATTTGGTCATTTGAAAAAAGGTACATCAAGACAGCCCAAAATTCCCTTTAGAAAAATGAACGAATAGAAATGTACCTGAAATTAACGGAAACGAATGAACTTAATAATCATAATAAGCACTCTCCTTATAAGAAATGAATAAGAGGCTTAACCCCATTGCTAATTATATTATATTTTTGTAACTTAGGTTAATCTATTTCATTACTAATGGATAATGATAAAATTACATGCTGTAAACGATCCGGATAATTCGTAAACATCCCATCTACACCCCATTCAATCATTTTTTTCATATCTTCCTCTTTATCTACTGTAAATGGGTGAACTTCTAAGCCTTGTTTTTGTATTTTTGGAACGTCGGTAGCATTCATATATGTATAGTTCATGCCCAAGCCTACACAATAAGTTTTATACGCCTTTAAGTCTTCATTGGTTAGTCTGACTGCTTTTTTGTGTGTTAATAATTGCACCAGCGGAATGCTAGAATTTAGACTATGAATCTTTTTTAAACTTTCAGTGCTAAATGATTGGATGATTATTTTCTCCTTTACAATAGCGGGATCACTTAGTTGGTATCGATTCAGTATTTCTAAAAGCTTTTCTTCCATTCCTAGATAGTCCTCTGGTGATTTTGTTTCAATATAATAACGAGCATCATGGCCAAACGTTTCAATAATCTCTTCAAGCGTTGGTACTTTTACGTCCTTAAATTCTTCTTTTGATAGCTTGGGATGTTTTTTATTAAAGAAGCTACCAGCATCAAGTCTTTTTATTTCTTCTAATGTATGATCTTTAACAAGTCCTGATCCGTTTGTTGTTCGATTTAATGTATTATCATGCATAGCAATTAAGTGTCCATCCTTTGTCATTTGAAGATCTATTTCTATATAATCACCTTTGAATTGTTGACCTAATTTATAGGCTGATATTGTATGTTCTGGAGCATATGCAGATGCCCCTCTATGGGCAATTGTTATGACATGATCTGATCGATTCTTAGCTTTTATATAATTTATTTCTTTTGTTTGCTGTAGAATAGCAATGCTTATTCCTATCAAGATGCAAACAGTTGTAGTAATAAGTGCTTTTTTCATAGTGATATTTTAACTCCTAATCTTATACTCTATTTATATATGTTACACGATAAAATTTAAGCACGTATAAATATGTTATTAAAGCTTTGTAACAAAATCATTCAGTCTACAAAATAAACAACTGGATAGCTAATGTCTTGATAAAAAATAACCATCCTCTAAGGCTTGGATATACCTTAAAGAATGGTCGCCTTAAAACAGATTTACGATTCAATATTTTTAGGCACTTCTCTTATACCTTTAATCGGTAAGCAAGTACCTATCAGTGCAATTATAGTACAACCCATAAACATAACAGGTAACCCGTATACAGCAAGTATAGATAACGTACCAAAAATAATTAAATCCAGTACAGAATCTAGTACTGATAACAATGAAATTGTTGTTGCACGTACATGTGATGGAATTATATCATTACTCAGCTGTGAATAAATCGGATATCTTATTGCTCTTACAAATCGTAATATAATAAATGCTCCTAAAACGCTCCACAACGTATTTCCAAAGCACGCTGCTAATAGTAATCCACAGACAGCTAATGCACCTGAAAGATTTAATAAAAATATACGAGAGAATTTTCGGGTTAACCACCCTATAGAAATGGATGCAAAATATCCGCCTATTGCAGCGACTGCATATAATATGCCAATTGCAAATACGGGCACGCCTGCATTTTTCAAAAGTAATTGATCATAGTTGTCAAAAACTGCACTCGCTGGAATAAATACAAGCGATATATTTAAGAACATAATAAGTAATTGAGGTGCTCTTCGGATAACTTGTATTCCTTCGATTACTTGTGAATAAGCTGACTCATTATATTCAAATTCCACCGCCGGATTTTTTATAAATAAAAGTAAAATTAATTCTACGAAATGAAAAAGAAGTCCGAGTGTAATTAAAATAAAGAATTGCTCTTCCTTCAAATCTTTCGCAAAATAAGATCCGAAAATAACAGCAATCAACATTGAAATAAAGCTAGCGGATTGAATTTTTCCCATCGCTTTATCCATAAGATGTTGTTCATTCGTTTCTTTTAAAGATTCGTATATTAAGGCTTCATCAGCACCCGAAAAAAATGTGACTGATAAACCATTCAATAAGCTATATAAACAAAATAGCCATATGTTATCAGCAAAGAACAAAATAGAGATACTTATAATTTTTATGCAAGCGCCTGTTATAAAAGAGAGTTTTAAACTGAAACGATCTGCAAAAATGCCTGCTGGTACTTCTCCAATTAAAACCGCTCCACTCCAGCACATCAATACAATAAAAATATTTGAAGGAGTTAATCCTCTTTCCACATAAAACAACGTCATAACTGCTTGTAAAAAGCTAATTGTTCCAAAAAAATGTACCCAAAATAAAATAGAAATATTATGATTTGCCAGCGTATACTTATCCAAACGTTCTCCTACTTTCCGATATTTATATTCTTCGCGGAAGCAGGAGTGTTAAGTTAGCTTAAATACTATGCACTCCTCTTCCTTTACTTGAGAATGTTTTTAAAGTTTTTAACATGTTAATTCCTCCTTACATTTAATTAAGTGTATCATAACAAATATTCTTAATATTTACAAAATAAAATTATAAACTGGATAAGATTGTCGAAATGGAAAAAGTGGTATATAATAGGCAGTAACATTACTAGTAATTATTTTAGGTATTCCTAGAATAAAGGAGCGATACATATGAAAATTACTATTTATTTCGGAAGTCATGAAGATCAAGATGTACGTACAATGGATTGTCATTTAGATGTAGAAGATGCAGAAGAACTTGTCTCTGTTTCATAATATAAATCGTAAATAAAATGGGTTGAATCCTCTTCCCTATCGCATTCAGGGCACTTTTTAAAAGGTGTCTTTTTTATGTTTTTCCGGTAAAAATCCCTTTACTTTATAACGATTAAATAGTAAAATATAAATATACGAACAAACGTTCTTTTATTTCAATCGTACTTGAAGGGATGATTTTTACAATGGCTCAAAACAAACGCAGAGGAAGAAAAAAGCATACACCTACTATCTCAAATACAGGCTTTATCGGTTCTGTGTTTATTGATACATTGGAACTACAAAAAAAATCCTATTATTTTGCCCGTAAAAAGCTTCAAATTGTCCATCATGTATTAGATGGCCTTGCAGGCGCAACAAGTTCTTTATTTAAAGAGCATAATATTTCTGCACATATGTCTTGTGTGTATTTACATAAACAAAAGAAGATAGGTTTTGTTCTTTCAACAAAACCTTTTGAACAAGCTGATGGTGTTGCTTATTTTAAAAATTACTTAATTGAAAAGAATTTTTATGATAAGCAAGACGCCGAATTTCAAGAAGTATTTAATACAGGCTTTATTGGGGTGGTATTTGCTGACATATCTAGTATTGATCGATTTAACTTTGATTTTGAAATGAGCATGTTATCAAAGCTAATGAAGGATATGATAATTCCTGTTAAGGAGCTATTCTTACGTCATAATACCCCCGCTTATATCTCTACTTCTCATTTAGAGGAACAAAATAAATTAGGATTTGTTTTATCTGTAAAACCTTATGATGAACGTGCAGAAGCAGATTTATATTTTGAAACATATTTAAAAGAACGTGGCTTATATATTGGGGATGAAGAAGACGAAATTGATAAGATTGTCATTCGAAAAAAAGTTGAATTGATATAGAAAAAATGCAGGATTCCAATAAATCCTGCATTTTTTATTTGAAAGTTTCATTCTCTAAAATAACAACATAATCATTAGTCATTCTACCCGCTTCTTTTGTATAATCAACAAGTCGTTGTATATTATCACAACACAGTTTTGCTCCCCATACGAGTAAGGGAACACCAATAAAATCAATATGTAATCTTCTTGAAAACAATCCTCCAAACGTCATAGGAAGTGGAACTGTTGGTGAAGTATTTGAAAAAATGATTTTTTCATTGTTTTGATACTGATGTTGAAGAATTTCCGCTAAATTTTTCATGGATGGAACAACTACTTTTGATGTCCCGTGTCCTACTGTATAAACCGGATTTCCTCCTTCGTCCCTTCCATGAAAAATTATTTTTCCCATATCAGACGTTTTAAGCTTATTAAAATAGTCCACATTTAAAATTTCTTCTTTTGTCAGTCTTCGATCAGTGGGGAGTTTGTTTAAATGATATGCTGCTGCAAGTGAAGTTGTATGTGTTCCGCCAAAATCTGTATAAATAAAAATCATAATACCATCCCTTATCATAAACGTTTCATAATTATTAGTATCACCATTTCATCATTTACTAATCAAGTGAAGCTTTGATTTTATAACTTACTTGTTAATTCGTGATATTTTCTCCAAATATAATATCTTCTACTAATTATTGTACCAAGTGGCGTACATAAAAAAATGTTTGTTACAACGGTTAACATATAATGTGTACCTCACGAAAAAATACCCTTGAGTTTTAAGTTAATATACGATTATGATATCTAGATAGAATATAATACTGAAAGGAAGGTGTATTTCTTTTGAATATTCTCGAAACAGAGCGTCTTACTCTTCGCCTACAAACAACCGACGATGCAGCGTTTATCCTCGAGCTTTTGAATGACCCCTCTTGGTTACAATTTATAGGAGATCGCGGTGTGAGAACGTTAGAAGATGCAAGGATCTATATTTTGAATGGACCGATTCGCATGTATGAGCAATTTGGTTTCTGTCTTTTTTTAGTAGAACGGAAGGAGGATCATGTTCCGATTGGAATTTGTGGTCTAGTAAAAAGAGATTCCTTGGAAGATGTAGATATTGGATTTGCCTTTCTCCCAAAGTATTGGGCTAAAGGATACGCCTATGAAGCAGCTTCTGCGGTGATGGCATATGGAAAAGATAAATTGGGGCTAAATCGTATTGTGGGGATTACTACTCCAGATAATCACGCTTCAGCCAAACTTCTTGAAAAAGTAGGGTTGCGGTTTGAACGATCGATGCAGCTGGCCAATGATTCTGAAGAACTTAACCTGTTTGCATTTGATAAACGAAAAGAAACCACATAAATAAACAGCAAAGATATCAAAAATAATAACTCATATAAAAGACTCTCCGTTTGGGAGAGTCTTTGCTTTATTTGCTGAATTTCGGCGGAATATCTGTCGGTATAATTATTTCACAGCTTGAACAGATACTGGTTTCCAGCCTTTATTTTCAATCCAATCAATATACACTTTATATTTTTTATTGCTTTGCTTATCTCGCACATTACCATAGGCCTTATTCGTTCCGTTATTTCCAATAAAATCATAAATGAGTTGTGATTCAGGAACCTCAACAGCGTAGGAAATTGCTTTTTTCATCTCATTCCAATCTGTCGTTCCCTCTTTAAATTGCATGGCAGGTTTTGCCCCTTGCTCTGTACCAACTGGATTCCATTGCTTATTTTGTTCTGTTTGATTTGCATCTCTATCTGATTGATTTTTATTTATTGTTTCTACATTAGCCTTCTGTTCTTCAATTTTATTATCCTTTTGTTCTTCTTGTTTTTTTACTAGATTTTCATTGTTCTGTTTTTCTTTTTCTTTTTCCTGTACTTTTGAGCTTTCTTTCTCTTGATTTTGCTGTTCTATTAATTTTTGTTTTTCACTTTCTTTGTTTGCTTGTTCCTTTGATGAGTCTGCTTCTGATTGTTTTGTTTTTCGTTCCTCTAATTTATTGTTTTTCGCCTCTTTAGATGCTAATTGGGCTACTTTCTTTTCTTCTGGATGTTCTTTTCCTTTTGTATGATCAGTAAAAAATAACTGATAAGATACCATGCTGACTGTCAATAATACTAAACTTAATCCAATATTAACAACACTGCGTTGTCGACGGGCTTGTTGCTTTTCTTGAAATCTACCTTCATTTCCCATTTCTGAAACCTCCATGTAACTTTTACTGTGAAACTGTATGCTTTGCTCACTATTTTAGAATCCAGTAAGTTTATATGTTGATGAACTTTAAAATTCATCTGTATAGTTGTTAACCCCTTCCTCCTTATCACTTACACACACCTTTATTGTAAATACATTTTCTTATCTAAAATAAGTACATTGTTAAACACGCTTTTTTTATATTACATTTTAATATTCAGAATTTCAACAACAAAATTAATGTTAAGCTAGAATGTTTCTACAATTTTTAATAAAAGCGTCAACCACTCCAAGAATTCATCTACTTTTATTAAAGTATTTTACAATTATTGGTGCATCTGCAAAAGTTGGGCATAATACACTCACCTTAACACCGTAAGTTTCCTAATGATGTTCTATTTCAACTACATATGAATAGAATTCACTCTATAGGAATACATAAAATATATATGTACAAGCCTACTCACTACATCCTTAGTGAAAATAGAACTCTATAACTTTTGGAGGAATACACATGCTAAAAAAGGTTCTCCTGTTTACAGATTTGGGAATTGACGATGCATTTGCCATCCTGTACACCTTTTTTCGTAAAGATATTCAAATTTTAGGGATTGTAGCCGATTATGGAAATGTATCAAGAGAGAATGCCATAAGAAATATTAACTATTTGAAGTACATTGCGGGAAAAAAAGAGATACTTGTATTCCTTGGTGCTTCTGTACCGTTAACGGGTATATTGGTTCAGTATTTTCCTGAGGTACATGGAAAAGTCGGATTAGGACCTATCATTCCACCTGAAATTTCTTATCCAGTTTATCCCTTAAATGATATTTACCAAATTATAAATTCAAATTTAGATGATCTTACAATTATCAATTTGGGAAGACTTTCTTCGTTAGCTACGACCTTTGTTTTAAATTTAGAAACAATGCGGAATGTGAGAGAATACATTTGCATGGGCGGAGCTTTTTTTTATCCAGGAAACGTGACTGCGGTGGCTGAAGCTAACTTTTATGCGGATCCTTATGCAGCAAACTTAATTCTGCAGCATGCGAAGAACTTGACAATTATTCCGTTAAATGTAACTCAACATGCGGTTGTTACACCCGAAATGGTCCAACAAATCGATGCATTTCATCAGGATACACAGGATATTGCAGGACTCATCATTAAGCCTATGTTAGACTACTATTATAATTTCTACTCCAAGTCGAATCCCGGTATAGGAGGAAGCCCTATGCATGATTTTGTAACAGTGTGGTATTTGCTGAATCAAGAGGCTGTTGGTCTTTCAAGAGTACCCATCAAAGTAATTCCCGATCAAGGGGAAGGATTCGGTCAAAGTATTGCAGACTTTCGTTTTGTGACTAATCCAGGTTATAAAACGCATAATGTGGCTTTTCAGTTTGATTATGAAAAATTCAAGAATGATATTATGGAAACGTTCCTAAGGAGAAGGCTGTAGCATTCTTTCGTTGAGAGATAAAACTGTTTCAAGAAATATTTACAAAAATTGTATAAGTAACCGGTATATCCTAGGGTTCTCTTTATCGAGTAATCAAAGGAAACTTCAAGAAACACAGGGATGACAAATCTTTGTGTTTCTACTTTGCGATCTATAACAGCAACCCTGTCTCTTTCCCATAAAGTGAAACTTTAATCAGTGGGGGCTTTCTTCATTCCCCACTGATTATTAGTTGAACCAATCGGGCTTTTACGGGCAGTTTATCTCCCA
>NZ_CM000745.1:2244779-2245126 GCF_000161455.1 Bacillus pseudomycoides DSM 12442 | reverse complement strand
CCACACAGCTATCATCTCCACCAATGACAAAAGGTCAACATTGAATTCGTAATCATCTTCATAATGATTATTTTTACAAACGCTATTCTGTCCTAACAAACGGTAAATCCCTCTTTCTTCACATGTATGTTAACCCCAGAAATTACTTCTTTTCCTTGAAACACTCTTGTTAACTGGTTTGTTTTTCATATATAAGTCATATCTGTTCCGCCTTTCATGCTTCTTTATATTTTGATCATACACAATGAAAATCTCTTTTTCCTTATCTATTCCTTACAAATCCCTTACGTTCAAAATAGCTTCTATAATAGGGTAGAAGGAGTATCTGTGCCTGAAAGTTCAAAGTA
>NZ_CM000745.1:2229897-2244679 GCF_000161455.1 Bacillus pseudomycoides DSM 12442 | reverse complement strand
TAAACTAACTAGAATGAAAGGGGAATTCATATGAACAAATTATCTACAAAATTAGTCGTAGCAATTGGAATCGGTTCTGCAATATATGGTGTATTAGGTCTATGGGGATTTTCAATTGCACCAAACACATTTATAAAGCCTGCTTTGGCTATATTAACAATTTTTGGTGCGATTTTCGGGCCGATTGCAGGACTTTTGATTGGTCTTATCGGTCATACAGTGACAGATACCATCGCTGGATGGGGAATATGGTGGGGATGGGTACTTAGCTCAGGTATTATTGGATTTACGATGGGACTTGTACAAAAACGAGCAAGTTTCAGTGTGAAAAATGGAACATTTCGTAATCGAGATATTTCATATTTTGCTATAACAGGTTTAATCGGGATTGTCGTTGCAATCATATTTGCCGGTGCTTTTGATATTATCGTTATGGGTGAACCTTTGGATAAAATTGTTATTCAAGTATTCGGTGCAACGATTGCAGATATCCTTGTGTTCTTAATTCTTGGTTTACCAATCACACTGGGATTAGCGAAAGCAAATAAAAAACATACACATTTGAAGATTGAAAAGTAGGGAGATTACAATGAAGCCGATTATTTCCTTTGAACAATTTACATTTCAATATAAACAAGTGACAGAACCTACTTTAAAGGATGTTACATTCCGTATTTATCCAGGTGAAAAAGTATTGATTGCCGGTCGAAGTGGATCAGGAAAATCAACATTGGCCCATTGTATAAATGGGCTTATCCCTTTTTCATATGAGGGATCAAGTACTGGGAACATTTCAATATGTGGTAAGGATCCGCGAAAAGGTAGTATTTTTGAGCAAAGCAAGCATGTAGGAACTATTTTACAAGATCAAGATTCTCAGTTTATTGGTTTAACCGTAGGAGAAGATGTTGCTTTCTCATTAGAAAACGATTGTGTAGAACAGGAGAAAATGAAGGCTGTTGTTATGGACTCACTACAGAAAGTACAGATGCATACGTTTCATCTACGAAGCCCGCATGAATTATCTGGTGGTCAAAAACAAACTGTTTCTCTTGCTGGACTGTTAACAACAGAAGCTGACATATTACTATTTGATGAGCCATTAGCAAACTTAGACCCCATGAGTAGTTTGAAAACAGTAGAACTTATACGAAAGGTGCATCAACAATTTAATAAAACAGTTGTTATTATTGAGCATAGAATAGAAGAAATATTAAAATTAGACCTTGATAAAATCATATTAATAGAAGAAGGAAAAATTGTAGCGGTTGATTCACCAAAAAGAATTTTACAAACAAACATGCTACAAAAAATAGGGTTAAGAGAACCTGTATATATTGAAGCATTAAAAAATATAAGAATGAATATTTTAGATGAAGAATTATATCCAATTGAAAGTTTAGATCATGGAAATGTGAATAAAGCGATTAAGCAATGGATGTTAAATTCTACCATGTTTAAAGAACAACAAAAAAAAGAAATCTTATGTGAAATAGAAAATATATCATTTTCATATTCGCAAAAAGATTTTACATTAAGGGATATAACACTCTCTATACAAAAGGGAGAAATTGTAGCATTATTAGGCCATAATGGTGCAGGTAAGTCTACATTTGCACATACATTAACGGGAATGAACAAAGCGAAGGAAGGGGGAATTGTACTTGATAATGAAAATATAAGTTCATGGTCTATTCGAAAGCGTGGAGAAGTGATCTCCTATGTCATGCAAAATCCTAATCATATGATTACACAATCTACTGTTTGGGATGAAGTTGCTTTTTCATTAAAATTAAAGAAGACTTCTAGCGCAGAAATAAATAAACGCGTAGAAGATGCATTGCGAATTTGTGGATTATATCCATTCCGAAATTGGCCTATTCAAGCGTTAAGTTACGGACAAAAAAAGAGGCTTACCATTGCATCGGTTTTAACAAGGAATCCGAAGCTTATCATATTAGACGAGCCAACAGCAGGACAAGATTATTTTCATTATAAACAATTTATGTCTTGTATAAGCCTACTAGCGGCACAAGGAATATCATTCATCTTTATTACACATGATATGAATCTAGCTTTAGAATATGCAGACCGTGCAGTTGTCCTTCATAAAGGGAAAATACTTGCTAATGATACTGTTCCAAACGTATTAACAAATAGCGAAGTATTACAACAAGCTAATTTACAGGAGAGTTCGCTAACAACTTTAGCGAATTTGAGTAAAGTTCCTTTTCCAGACGTTTTTGTACAAATGTATATGGAGGCAAAAAGGAGAGGGGATTATGAATAAAGCAGATTTATTTTATATAGATAATCATACATATTTTCATCGTATGGACGGCGCAATTAAATTGTTGTTATTTATAATTTGGATGACTCTTACGTTTATATTTTTTGATTTTCGTATTTTATTATGCTTGTTTTTCATTGGTTGTTTAGGATTAGTGATCGCTAAAATCCCTATAAAAAAAATTGTAATTATATTTAGTGTTATTTTCACATTTAGTATGCTAAATTCAATGATGATTTTATTGATTACACCAACTCATGGATCTGAGTTAACTGGTACAAGTACAGCATTCTTGCATATTGGATATGCTACGATTACATTTGAAACACTATTTTATGCTCTTACGCTCTCATTAAAGTATTTTACGTTATTACCATTTACACTTATTTTCATATACACGACACATCCAAGTGAGTTCGCTAGCAGCCTGCATAAAATTGGCTTACCATATAAGATTGCCTATGCAATAAACATTGCGCTTCGTTACATACCGAATATACAAGCGGAATACAAATTGATTAAGCACGCTCAAGAAGCAAGAGGTGTACCATTTGAAAGAGGAGAGACGAATTTTTGGGAACGTATTAAAAATCGGGTACTCATCTTTTGGCCACTTGTTATTCATTCTTTAGAGCGAATTGATACGGTTTCAAATGCAATGGACTTACGAGGATTCGGAAAAAAAGAGAAGCGAACATGGTATTTTACAACAAAAGCAAAACAAGAGGATTATCTAGGGCTCGTTATCGGCATTATAATTTTAGTACTGGCCATTTACCTAAAGTTCAATATTTTCAAAGGGTTTTGGTATCCATTGTAAGTTTTCTGGATGTTATTGGGATAAAATTTAGGCGCTCAGAGCAATGCCTTTTTAAATTTATCCAAGACATGCTCAAAAATGACATAGAAACATACTGTATAATACGAACCTGTTAATAAACGATCAATTTCATTATCCATTAGTTTTATACTAAAAGGAGGAGAGAATATGAGTTTCGGTGGTTCTTGTGGTTTTGGTGGAAGTTTTGCTTTATTAGTTGTGTTATTTATTTTATTAATTATTGTTGGATGCAGCTGCTGGGGCTGAGGCTGAGGCTGAGGGTATTAAAAACATATAACTTTTTAATCATTCGTCACAGAATCATGTAATCAGAAAAAACATTAAAGATACTTTTTTAGTATCAATACGAGATTCAACATAAAAAAAGGAGCTGCTATGCTCCTTTTTTTATGTTGAAATTTCACCGAAATAATAAGGTAATTTCCGGAAAATTCGTTCAATTTACATAATTTTTTAATATTGTAAATACTTGTGACTAAAAGGCGAGTTTTTATTATTCACGATAGTTATTGGCTTTGATTACCCAGTCTCTTTTGACTGTTAGGCGTAATTTCATCGGCAAATTCTATATTTGCCAAATTTACTTTGGATGGAATAAATGTTTTTGTTGTATTTTGAACGCCTTGGAACAAACGTTGAATAGGTTTCATCATATTTGAATTACGTGTTGCTACTACACTAAAAACTGTTCCTAATCCTAGTAAAGAAAACCAAATCCAGCTTCTATTGTTATTCCGTCTATTTCTAAATAATTTAAACATTTGCTGAGTTCTTCTTCCAGAATTGAATAGTGACATCAAGAAGTTAAGAGTATTCATTTTTTACCCCCTGTAAAGATAATTAGGAAAAAGAAACACTAAGTTCAATTTCACATGATTTATGTTGCAATATTTTATCGGAATTTATGCTAACATTTCTTGATTCTTTTTTCCTAAAAACCCTAAGTTTACTCATTACAAAGGGAAACATGCACAGATAAATAAGGATTTGAAATTCATTTACATAATGTTTATTTAATCAATGAGATGCAGTATATTGAAAAATGGGATTAAAAAGAATTATTTTAATTTTATGTGTGATTCATAAGGAAAATCCATCGTAATTTATTCTAAATAGTTGCCAGAATAGAAATAAAGAAGTGCCACATAATAACAGAAATGAGTGAAAAGACACATCGTCAAGTGTACTGTAAGAGGTTATTTTATAGCTAACATTCAAAAAAAAGACCATCTGTTTTTCTGTTTAAATAAATGAAAAGATTAAAAGAAAAACTTGAGGAGCGACTAAATTCATTTTTTTTAAACGAAAATCAGCTTCAACGTTATCAGGAACGTATAACAGAATAATATCGACAGCTTATAGCTAACAAATTATAAAGAAATTAATAACAAAAGGAAAATACTCATGTACTAAAATCAATTTTTAGTATGCATCATTTTTTAGAGTTACTGTTTTTTTGAAAAAGAGTAATAATTTTAGATTGTTGAGGTGATTACATACATGCCAATGTTGGATGTAGATGGTAGTAGTCTGTACTATATCGTTAAGGGAAAAGGGGTTCCTATTGTTTTTATTCATCCTCCTGTACTTACATGTGTGAATTTTGAGTATCAAATAGAGGGATTATCCCAAAATTTTAAGGTGATTGCTTTTGATATTAGAGGACACGGAAGGAGTCAGTATTCAAAACAACCGATAACCTATCCACTGATTGCTGAAGACATTAGATGTTTGTTGGATCATTTAGAGATTAAGAAAGCATTTGTATGTGGATATTCGACTGGAAGCTCTGTCGCATTAGAATTTTTATTGGCCTTTGCTGAAAGAGCGTTAGGAGGTATTCTAATCGGGGGAATGTCAGAAGTGAGGGATGGATATCTAAAGAATAAGATTTCACTTGGCGTGAAACTTGCGAAAGCGGGGGCAGTTTCATTTTTAGCATGGTCTATTTCATGGAGCAACTCAAATACACATAAATTGTTCAGAAAGATGTTTAAAGAGGCACGAAAAGGGAATGCCAAAAATATCTGGCAGTATTATTGTTATAGTTTGCATTATGATTGTACTAATCAGCTTAGAAATATTCAGCTTCCGGTTTTGTTGGTGTATGGTAAGAAAGATAAAATATTTTATAGTCATGCCAAATTACTACATGAAAAATTGCCATGTAATGAATTAAAATTCATTGATAACGTAAAGCATCAAATTCCTACAAAAGCAGCGAGATGCCTAAATGAAATGATTCAGCAGTTTGCTTTTATTCATACTGAGATGAGACTTTTTCTTTACCCATAAAAAAGTATATTTATTTCGAAGTTATATGCGTTTATTGTGCTAAATATTTAATGGGAAAGGAGCTATCAGGCTCCGTTTGATAATTGATATGTGAAAGAGTAGTGAGCGCTCAAGTTATCCCTCCTAAATATTTCGAATTATTTTTCCGTACCGGTGATTGATGCGGATGGAGTCTTGCGAATGTAAAACCTAATGAGTAAATATACGAGAAGTGGTACAACTATGTTAGGTAATAAAAAATAGAGTAAAGAAGGAATACCTTCAAGTTAGCTATAGCCAGGACCTTTTATAGGAGGGTTCATATATAAAAAATTTAAGCCAAGGTTTATGAAAAGCATATCTTATTTTGTATTAACTAGTAGTAATATTCCCGCTTTAAAAATCATCGAAAACAATGAAGTTAGGCGGGAGATGAAATGTTAGTAAATACCTGATTAGTGAAGGCTAATAATCAGTGGGGGATGGAGAAAAAACATTGATTAAAATTTCAATTTATGTAGTGAAAAGTAAAAAGGAGCATAGGAAGCTCCTTTTAAATCAAAATGTTAGTGTTTTTTAGCAATCTCATTATTTTGTGGAAATGTGATCGTTAAAGTGGTTCCTTTATTAACAATACTATTTATATCTAAAGTACCATTCATCGTTTCAATGATTTTTACTGCAACCATCGTACCTAAACCTGTTCCTCTTGTTTTTGTACTAAAATAAGGTTCACCAAATCGATTGATTTGCTCTTGTGTCATCCCAATTCCACTGTCTTTAATGACAATAGTAATTTTGTTTTCACAAGCAGATGATTTGATACTTAGTTTTCCGCCATTTAGCATCGCTTCAATACTGTTCTTTATTAGGTTTAAAAAGCATTGCTGAAAATGTTGTGTATTCCCAGTGATGGAACCTGTTACTAAATTCTCAGAAACATTTATAGAATTCATATTACATAATGGCATCATCATACTTATTATTCTTTTTAATTCTTGATCTATTACAATGTTATCAACTTTTTGTGATGCTGGCTTAGCAAATGTTAAGTAGTCATCAATGATAACCTGAGCGCGGTTTAGCTCTCCAAGAATATGTTCAATATATTGTTCTCGCGATTCTTGTGGTAAATCTGGAGTTTTAAGGAGTTGAGTAAAACCTTTTACTACGGTAAGAGGATTTCTTACTTCATGTGAAATACTCGCAGCAAGTTGACTCACAATCTCCATCTTCTCCATCTTTACTAATTTAGACCTCATAATAACGGCATCTCTTAAAACCTCATTTATATATACAACAAATAACATGACAATTGGAGGGAGTAGAATAAAATAAGTGATATATGAATTTGTAATTGGGAAATCTGACAGAACAACAGCGATAAAGGTTGTAAGTAAAGCAAGGAAAAAAGGTAAAGTCATTGACATGATAAGCTTCTTTCTTCTGTTTAATTGATTAAATTTAGAAGAAGAATAGGCAGTGAAAATAAGCATGGTAATATAAACAATAACTGTTAAAAAGTTAACACCATAAAAAACAAACCGAATCAATAACATGATAGATAATAAAGCGATCCCAACTGGTAAACCACCATAAAGTGTACCTATTAAAAAAGGGATCTGTCTTAAGTCGTGAACGCAGTTTTCGTCTATGTATATAGGGAATTTCATACATAAAATCAATGGTATACTAGTGCATATAATGATAAGAATCTTTTTATAGTTTTTAAAAAATATTTCATTATTATATATAAAATAAAAAACAAAGATGCTGCTTAAAATGTAAAGCAGATTATTTAATACGTTTTGGTTAATGTATACAAAATTCATCTAGCATGCCTCATTATTGTAGTTTTCAGTACTATAAGTATTATACCGGAAAAATACAACTTCTTCATGTTTTAATTATTGGAATGAGGACTGTGATTACTTTTGAATTGTTATTTGTTTCGAGCAAATTCCCATGCTAAGTGAAATTCTTCAACTGATGCATAACGTTGATTTCTATTTTTTTCTATCGTACGAGCTGCTACGTCATACAATTCTTTCCCTGCTTCCCATTTAGTGAAAGAACGATCGAGTTCCCCTCCTAAGAACGCAAAAGCGATTGCTCCCATATTAAATACATTTGTTTTCTCATCAATCACTGCATCAAGTTCGAATTCCTCAGGTGACATAAATCGTGATGATCCCCAAAGTCTTCCCATTGTATTGATATAAGGTTTCTTCTGATATAAATCGATATCACAAATCTTTGTTGTCTTTGTTTCAAAGTCATACAAAATGCTTCCATCATAAAAATCTATTGCTACATAATTTTTTCTTTCAACATGAACATGGAAAGAAAAAATATGATCTAGTGAAATAAGACGTTCTTCAATTGATAATTGTTTATAGCGATAGAACGGAGAACTAGGATTACTATATTTCGCTAGTGGTGGAAATGACCAATGGGAATGAAGGCATTCTCCGGTAAACCAATTAAAGATTGCCACATAACCGTTTTCTACTTCATAATGATCAATTAATTCGATTAGATGATCGTGTTTTAATTCTTCATAAAGAAAAATAGCTTCTTTTAATCTAGTAACAGCGGCATCTGGATTTCCCGAATACTCCATTGTTTTTGCACCAGCATATTTAACAAATCTTTTCTGACCATCTATTTCAATACCAAAGCATATATTGCCAGAATCTTGTTGATCAAATACAGTAAACACTCTACCAAGCTTCACAAGCCATTCAAAATCTTGATATTCTTTTAATTTAAAAGTTACATCATCAAAGCTAAGTGTGACTGGAATTTCGTTCATTTTACACCTCTTATTTTATATAATGAGATTAAATATTAATAAATTCGAGGAGAGTAATAAAAATCCTGTTTTGATTAGTTAAAAAGAATTACTTTTAAAGCTATGTAATTATTATGAAAGGAGTAAAAGATGGATAAAGAAATAATCATTGAACCGTATAATTTAAATTGGCATACGGAATTTGTGAAGGAGAAAGAGAAATTTATCACATTGCTAAAAAAGGACATCTTAGCGATTGAACATATCGGAAGTACGTCAGTAGAAGGGTTAGATGCTAAACCTCTTATTGATATGATGATAGGTGTTAAAGATTTAAAATTAGTTGATCATTGGATAGAACCATTGCAAACAATAGGATATGAATATGTATTTCATAAACCTTTTCCGCAGAGGCGTTTTTTTAGAAAAGGGAAATGGAGAGCAGGTACACATCATTTACACGTCTATACGCACGGTGGTCAAGATTGGAAAAACAATTTATTATTTCTTGATTTTATGAGTAATCATGAATGGGCACGTGTGGAATACAAACAATTAAAATACGAGCTTGCTATGAAGTATCCATTTGATCGAGTGGCGTATACTAATGCAAAAGAACCTTTTATTCAAAGGATCATTACACTGGCGAAAGAAAATCTATACATATAAAAATTACGGTGGGAAATTTGTTTTTTAGTTCACATAAAGTATTTCTCATCTTATTCTAATCTTTCTTTCATTCTTTTTTCTTTTTTGATTGCTACAATTTGGAATGTAGTGATGTTTTGAAATTGAAAGAGGGATGCAAAATGAAGAAAACGTTCGGAAGTCAAATTTTTAATTTGTTTATAAAGATCGCAGGAGCTTGTGTGATTGCATTTAGTGTTACAATGTTTATCGTAAACTTTATGCTAGGAGATCAAATAGGATTAAAAAGCGTAAATAAAAATCTTGGTTCTCTTGGTGAATATGGTGCGATTGCAGCTGCATCACTTTGGTTTTTACGTCATATTTGGCTGTTTTTACACAAAAATAAAATACCCGGATTCAAGTATATGAAAGAATTATATATGTTAGCAAAGAAATATCATATGTTTATCGGTTATGCTATATTAGCTGTTGCAACAACACATGGAGTTTATTTTTTTATAAGGGGAAATCACCATATGATACAGATTTACAGCGGCATATTTGCTTTTGGTAGCTTAGTATTGCTAGGAGTTGTTGGAATTCTTTTGAATAAGGTTAAAGACAGAAAAAAATCGGTATTATATCGAAACATACATCAAATGATTGCGATTCTATTTGGATTAGGATTGATCATTCATTTAATAATATAGGAGGAATTAGGGTTGCATCATATATTAATAATTGAAGATGAAGAAAGTTTAGCTGAATTTTTAGAGTTAGAATTAAAATATGAAGGATATGCAGTAGAGGTACAATACGATGGGCGAAAAGGATTGGAAGCAGCCATAGAGAAGAACTATGATATTATACTTCTTGATTTGATGTTACCAGGACTCAATGGGATTGAAGTATGTCGTAGACTGCGTGCGACGAAGAATACTCCCATCATTATGTTAACAGCGCGTGATAGTATTATGGATCGTGTTACAGGATTAGATAGCGGCGCTGATGATTACTTACCGAAGCCATTTGCAATTGAAGAACTCCTTGCACGAATACGTGTTATATTTAGACGCGAACAAAAAGAAGAAAGTAAGCCAACACTTTTGCTTGCTTTTAAAGATTTACAGTTACATGTAGAATCAAGAACGCTAAGAAAAAATGATGAAATCATTGAATTAACGAACAAAGAATTTGAGTTATTACTCATGTTTATGAAGAATATTAACCGCGTACTAACACGAGATATACTTTTAGAGCAAGTGTGGGGTTACGATGCGATTGTAGAAACAAATATTGTTGATGTATATGTTCGCTATTTACGAAACAAATTACATGGTGTAGATAAGGAGGAGTATATCCAGACTGTTAGAGGGGCTGGATATGTGATGAGATGATCAAAAATTTTGCACAGCGCATTCGAAACCTTCCGATAAAATGGAAACTAACTCTTTGGTCAACTACGTTATTATTTATCTTGTTCGCTTTATATAATGTTTTACAGTTTATTGTGATTAATCAATGGACAGTAGACTATGAAAAGAAACAAATGAACAGGCAAGTGAAAGAAATAGCAGCATATTTTACTGATAAAAAAGAAACACTTTCTAACCAAACGATTGAAAACGGTAAAGACTTCCTTAATAATATGAATGATAAACATCAGATTATTCGAATTTTAGATAAAGATGGACAACCAATTGTCTCGATTTCTCGTGATTTTAATCCGAGGTGGGCGCCTCCTAAATCGGTTACCCAACCTGAAGCTTATATAAAGAGGCATTTAGAAGATAGAATATTAATTGAACGTATGCCGATTCAAACAGCAACATTTATGGGAACAATTGAGGTTGGGAAAAATTTAGAAACTTTCGATCATTTGTTGAAAATCATTTTCGTTGTAATGGTTGCAGCTGGTATCGGTGGACTTATACTTAGTTTTTTAGGTGGAACAATTATTGCTAAACAACTTTTATTAAGTGTTCAGAATATAACTGATACGATGAATCGAATTAAAACAAACGGGTTAAAAGAAAGAGTTCCTGTACGGGAAAATAATGATGAACTTGCAAAGTTAGGCATTCTATTTAATGAATTAATGGATGATGTAGAAAAGTCTTTTTTACAACAAAAACAGTTTGTTGAAGATGCATCACATGAACTTCGAACACCCCTTACAATTATTCAAGGCCATTTATCCATGTTAAACCGTTGGGGAAAGGATGATCCTGTTATTCTACAAAAGTCACTTCAATCTAGTTTAAAAGAAGTGGATAGATTGAATAAATTAGTCTCAGAATTATTAGAGTTATCCAGAGCAGAATCAGAGCAAATGCCCTCATTAGCAGTCGAGCCTGTACATGTAAATACTGTATTAAAACAAGTAATCCAAAACTTTGAAGTTCTTCAAACTGAATTCGAATTCGATATACAATTATATGCCGAAGAGGCTTACGTGGCTATACCAACACCTTATTTAGAGCAAATAATGATTATCATACTAGATAACGCGATTAAATATACCAAAGCAAATGATAAATACATTTGTATTCAAACAAACATGCAAAAAGAAAATATTACTATACGTATTGTAGATCATGGCGTCGGAATACCCGAATCGGATTTACCATATGTACTTAATCGTTTTTATAGGGTAGATAAAGCAAGGAGTCGTAAACAGGGTGGAAATGGCCTGGGGCTTTCCATCGCAAGACGGCTTGTAGAAAAATATAATGGAAACATTATATTAGAAAGTAGGGAGAAAGAAGGTACATCAGTTACAATTTCGTTTCCTTATGTTTTACATGAAAATGAGAAATAGATGAGAAAAGTTTCAAAGTATTTTCATATTACTGTTGTATACTGTGTAAACCGATAGAACTTGTACTTTCTTAAAGTACGAATGTAATGAAAATAAGGAGAGGGTAGATATGAACTACACAGTATTTCAATGGATTAATAATTTAGCGGGAACCTCAATCATTTCAGATAAGATCATGATTATGATTACGAATAGCGCGCCTTACATGGCGATTCTTTTTATGCTTATTTTATGGTTTAGTAATACTAAAAAAGAAATGGCGATTCAAAAACAATATACTGTTGTATATACTGTTCTTACAGTCGGAGTTTCATTGCTGTTAAATGTTTTCATTCATGCAGTATATTATCATGCGCGACCTTTTGTAACTTATCATGTTCATCAATTAGTGCCACATGCAGTAGATTCATCATTTGTAAGTGATCATTCTGTACTTGTATTTTCAATAGCATTTACGATGCTATTGAGAGGGGAAAGATTAAAATATATTGCATTAATTTGGGCCGTACTAGTTGGAGTTTCACGTATTTACGTTGGTGTCCATTATCCAGCAGATATAATTGGTGGAGCATTCCTGTCATTTATAACTTGCGGCATAGTAATGCAAAGTACGCGAAAATTAGAACCATTAACACAAATGGTATTTGTAATTTATGCATCCATTGCAAAACGAATTCCATTGTTATCGAAATATAACCATACACATTAATCATACAAGTTACTAGAAAAAGAACCTATTCGTAAATGATGGGTTCTTTTTCATGCATACAAACATTAATTTCACGCACTGTATTTAATTGGAAAACAAAAAATATTAGGGCTCGTTAGAAGATATATAGCATGTGTAACTTTTCGTGAAAATTTTTTCGAACGAAATGTACGATGCCTATTGAGCACGAAACAGTCATATGTTCTGTGAAAATTCCATTGCGAAATAAGAGATTCCAGCGAATATGTTAGTTAATAGGAACCTCTCACTTCAAAATGGGATCATTCAATGACCTGTATACTTCATCCATCCACTCTCTGATCGTTTTGCTTTAAATTTACCGTAAGATAAAAGTTTCATCGCTGAACGAGTAGCTGTGTGAAAAACTAAGATCTTCATCCATTCATCTTCCATTTCACTAGGATAAGGGGTGGACTCGTAAGCATAATAAGCAGCCATGATACAAGGAACTACTTGGTCTGGTTCAAATTCATATGCAGTTGCATCATCGATAATTAAATCAATGATGCGCTTGTTTCTTTCTTTAACGTCTTTCTGGATTAACTTTTTTACCGCTTCTGGTACTAACTTTAATATTTCATTTTTCATAACAGTCACCTCATTCTTTAGCATGTCCAAATCGCTTGGAGAAATATTGAAAACATTGTGTTAAATCGGATTGCGTAAGTTGAACGGGACTATACTCATGAAATTATCAGTATGAAATAGTTCCTTTTGTACAAAATAGGTACGAACGTTTATAAGAGGAGGGATCATTCATGACGAATCGGAATGATAATCGAAAACAAAAAAGCAAATATCCAAATAACCTAAAAAATGATACTGAATTCTCAAAAGATGTAAATATTAGAAGTGAAGTAACGAAAAAAGATTTAAAAAAGTAGTGTTTTGATTTGGAATATAATTGAGAGTAATTATAAAAATCGGCGCAGTATTTAATTAGTTTTAAGCATAGAAAAAAAGAAAAGATGTGTAAACTAATTAAAGCTTACACATCTTTTCTTTTTTGATGCATTTACTCACAATGGTTTCTTCATTCAAATTTTACATAGTTGCTATTTCAAATTTCAATTACCGTATTTTTTCCAATAAAACTAAAATAATCCATAACAATATAATAATTAGCCATCACCAACGAATTAGAAATAACTTGTATATTACAAGTAATCCCAATTCAAAAAGAAGATGCATGAAAAAATTGTAGAATGGAACTATATTTCATAAAGGATTTATAAAATAGTATTAATCAGAAAAAAGAATGGGGCATTTTATCATGAACCTAACACCAGAACAAAGGATTCAATTACATGGTTTTAATAACCTCACAAAATCATTAAGTTTTAACATGTATGATATTTGCTATACAAGAACAAAAGAAGAACGAGAAGCTTATATAGAATACATAGATGAACAATATAATGCAGACAGATTAACTAAGATTTTGAAAAATGTCTCGGACATTATAGGTGCGCATGTACTGAATATTGCTAAACAAGACTATGTACCACAAGGGGCGAGCGTAACTATATTAGTATCAGAAGGTCCCGTGGTAGAAGTGCCGACAGAATCATTCACTGAATCACCTGGACCTCTTCCTGATTCAGTTGTTATGCAGTTAGATAAAAGTCATATAACGGTTCATACGTATCCTGAATATCATCCAGATGAAGGTATTAGCACTTTTAGAGCGGATATTGATGTAGCTACATGCGGTGAAATCTCACCTCTTAAGGCTTTAAATTACCTTATCCACTCATTTGATACAGATATTATGACAATTGATTACCGCGTTCGGGGATTTACAAGAGATATAACAGGTAACAAGTTATTTATTGACCATGAAATAAGTTCTATCCAAAATTACATTCCAAATAACGTGAAAAGTCTCTATGACATGATTGATGTCAATGTTTATCAAGAGCATATCTTTCATACAAAATGTAAACTAAAAGAATTTGACTTAAACAACTATCTATTTGGATATACACAAGAAAAATTATCCGTAAAAGAACAAGAGGAAATTACAAAAAAATTAAAAACGGAAATGGATGAAATATTTTACGGAAAAAACATGAGTCATGGATCAATGGGAGAAAGTTTTGAATGATACCTCTTTTTAGGGAAATACAAATAACTCCTATGTCACCTTAGCAATAAAGTAAACAAGCTGGACATCCTTAGTGTGTGAAAATCCAGCTTGTTTACCTTTTTATTTTGCTTAATGTGTGAAATTTGTATTTTGTTGTTGGTATCCCTAATTCTAGAGGGATACATACTCAAGCAAGCAATTTCACGCACTGTATTTGTATAATAAATAAAGCAAATAAACAAGTTAGCATAAACATCTAGTTTGTATGAATACCACTGGTTTATCCCGCTATTTGTGGGCAGTAATACTCCCA
>NZ_CM000745.1:2228776-2229797 GCF_000161455.1 Bacillus pseudomycoides DSM 12442 | reverse complement strand
ATAGTGACAAATCCGTTTAATTTCGTCCACTGCATTTCCCATTGCGATAGATATATGTGCCTTTTCCATCATAGAAATGTCATTTAGCCCATCACCTATTGCAACAGTATTTTCCACAGGAATATTAAGATGTTCTGCTAAAGTATATAAACCATTCCCCTTTTGAGCGTCACAATGATTAATCTCTAAATTATGCCAATACGAAGCAGTAATTGCTAGCTCTGTATTATGTTGAAAATGCATTTTTAATTTTTGTAATTTCTCTTCATTATAGGAGAATGGTAAAAGCTTATGCACATAAATCTCTTCTTCTAATATCGATTTACAACTTTCTGTGATATGAAATGCTGTATGTTCAAGATACAATGCTGCGATGACTTCAAGCTCTTGCTGATCAATATCTTTATTTGACCTTTTTATCCATTCTATTTCATGATTCACACTTTCTTCACCATATGCCGGAACGTATATACCTCGATCTGTATACAGTTGATAATAAATCCGATTTTGTTCAAGATATTCAACAATTTCAAAGGCATGTGTATTTTGAATAGGGTATCTCTTCATCATTTTTTGATCCACATAAATAAGAGCACCGTTTTCTGCAATAATAGGACATTGTAAATCAGCTTCCAGTAGTAAACGTTCAATATCTACGAGAGAACGTCCTGTACAAATCGCTACTACATGCCCCTGCTCCTGGCATTTTTGGATAGCTTCTGCATTTTCTTTACTAATTATTTTATTTCTTGAAAGAAGAGTTCCATCTAAATCGATTGTAATTAGTTTCATTGTTCCGTCACCACTTTCTATAAATAAACATGCTTGTATAAAGTGAAACTTAAATCAGTGGAACCCACTAATTATTCGTCTTCACTAATCGAGATTTTACAGGCAGTTGATTCCTCCATTTCCTTCCACTAAGATTAAAGGTGGATGGCTTCCTATTCACAAATAGCTGGATAAATACACAAATTAGGTATCGTTTCCATATTCACTTTGTCAAACACAACTTAGTTAT
>NZ_CM000745.1:2220012-2228676 GCF_000161455.1 Bacillus pseudomycoides DSM 12442 | reverse complement strand
TTTTTTAATATGCTTCATTTCTTTAAAAGGATAGGAAACCGCTTTAACGTTTGTTCATTCTCTAATATACAGTTCTCTAAATGAAAGGATGGTGAAAGTTCTAGCTTTTTAAAATTCCTAATAAACGTAGTTAATGCAACTTCAGCTTCTAAACGAGCAAGTGGTGCGCCTAAACAAAAGTGAGGCCCTTTGCCAAATGTTAAATGTTTTTCATTTCCAGGTCGATGTAAATCAAAGTAATCTGCTTGTGAAAATTTATTTTCATCTAAATTGGCAGCGCTTATCCACGTAACAATCATTTGTCCTTTTTTCATTTTTGGTCCAAATATTGTTGTATCTTCCGTTATAGTACGGGCTAATGTAACAGGGAAACGATAACGTAGTACCTCTTCTATCGCTTTAGGAATCAGCACTGGACTTTCGCTTAATTCTTTGTATACCTTAGGTGCATCTACTAAAAAGCAATAAAAGCTATTAATAATAAGGTTTGTAGTGGTTTCATTCCCTGCGGCTAAAAGTCCTAATGAAAAAGTCACAATTTCCTCATCAGTCAATCTTTCTCCCTCATACTCTGCTCTGATCAGGTCTGAAATAATATCTTCTTTCAAATGGTATCGTTTCTCTTGAACAATCGGGAGAAGATAAGATTTAAATTCATGTAAAGCAACTTCTTTCTGCTTATCTAAATCGCTAAACTTCTCTTTACTATATGGCATAAACAAAATATCTGACCACATCTTAATTTTTTTTCTATCTGTTGTTGGAACACCTAATAAATCAGAAATAACGGTTACAGGTAGAATTGCAGCAAACTGCTCTACAATATCAATTTCATCATAATTATTCATATCTTTCACAAGTTCATTTGCAATTGCTTGTATCTGTGGCTTCCACTGCTGAAGACTTCTTGGGGTAAATGCCTTTGAAACAATTGAGCGAACATTTCGATGCTCTGGAGGATCAGAAGAGTTTAAATTTACTCTTGTGTCTAAAGGCGGAACGGAAAATTGACGACGATCTCTTCTGCTTGAAAATAGGCGATAATCAGATAAAACACGGTTCACATCATTATATAAAAAAACATTCCATACATCCTGCTCCGCATCATAATAGACCGGATGATTTCCCCTCATATACTTATACCACTCATAAGGGTTCCACAGCTCTTCTTTTGTTTTGAGCTTTGAAATTTCATGAACCAAAATTACATTTTCAGGCGAATTCATAGTTCTTTCCTCCCTTTTCTTTTAAAATAAAGTAATAGGTAGGCAGTTCAAAGATGTATAGACTAGCATATGTTATTTTAACATATATACAGGGGATATTTACGGATATAAACTTGAGAAAAAATTAGGAGGATACATATGTATGTTGATATTTTACTACTCGCAGAATTAACTTCTGGACCCAAGTATGGTTATGAAATAAAGAAAAACATTCAAAATCGTCTTGGAGAAAATTTTGAATTGAATCATAACATGCTCTATCCTGCCCTTCGGCGCTTTGAAGATATGGGAGCAATTACAAAAAAGATTCATCAACAAATAGGTAAACCAAATCGTAACATTTACGCATTAACTCCTACAGGTGAAGAAATCTTTTATGAAATGATGCGAGAGTTTCCAGAGAAACTAGCTGCTAATGATACTGAATTTCTTGTGCGTGTTGCACTGTTTGAGAAACTAGATTACGAAGCTCGAAAAGAAGTTTTAACGACTCGTCAAAATGTGCTATACAAACAATTAGCCTCCATTCGATCTTTAGCTGAGACATCACTATTTATTTCTGAGGTCATACAGTATGGTAAATCACGTATTGAACATGAGCTAGCTTGGATTACCTCTCTCATGAAAAAAATATAAAAAATGACAAAAAAGCAAATATAGTGAATGAAAATGAAATTTATTATCAATAATATAATTAATAAAAGGGCAACCTGGTGCGGTTACCCTTTATCGTTTAAGCTTCAGGAATAAATGTTTTGCAATCCGTTTCTTCTGTTGTAGATGCTTGGTTACCTTTATGACTTACTACATAAATTGCATCTGCATTACATTTGTTTCCGTTACCCCAATATTTGCAGTTGTTTACTTCACATAAAACATCTTGTGCCATAAGTATCACACCTCCTTATCCTTTTATCATTAACAAATTTGAGAGGTACGATACTTCTATTTTTTTCTTTGTATTGATACTACGCTTGCTAATTATCATGAAAAATTGGACAAGAAAAACATTTTCCTCAAACTTTTTCTCTATTATATAATTAACTTATTTTATATCTATTAGTTGGAGATGCTATTCGAACTCGCGGAAATACATATAATATAGAATCTCTTCAAAACATCTTACAAAGTGCAACAAATTCAACGAATTCAGATATTTTTAAATGGGTTGAACGCTCCCGAACTCTTCTAGCTAAGCCAGAAACATTTTGTTACGACTTATGATGTGACGGTGGTTTTGTTTATAAAATTGATAAAGCGAATGAAAAAAGGAGGACTCATCTTTCGTAATGGAGCCCTCCTTTTTTCATATTTTTCACACTGAAGCGTCTGCTAATTTTTTCAACGCTTCCATATTCCCACTTACAATTACATCAATATTTTTAGAAATAATCTTAATGTCCAAGTCCCACCACTTTATTTCTAACAATTCATTTATTACATCATTTGAAAATCTCTTTTTTATCTCAGTAGCAGGATTACCACCAACAATTGTATATGGTGGAACGTCTTTTGTTATAACCGCTTTAGCAGCAATAATTGCTCCGTCCCCTATCTTCACTCCGGGCATAATCGTCGCATCCATACCAATCCATACATCATTTCCGATAACCGTATCTCCTTTAAACGGTAAATCAGAAAGTGTAGGTGTGAATTTCTCCCAGCCATGACCGAAAATATTAAATGGATACGCTGAAAATCCATCCATTTTATGGTTTGCGCCATTCATAATACATGTAACTCCAGGTGCTACGCAGCAGAATTTTCCCATAACCAATCGGTCTCCAAAAAATTCATAATGGTATAGCACTTGATCTTCGAATGTTTCTTCATTTTTTGAATCATAATAAGAATAATCTCCAACAATAATATTTGGTTTTGTTATTGTATTTTTAATGAAATGAACACTCTTATTTCCTTCAATCGGATATTGCACATTTGAATTAGGATTCATGCTGGACAGCACCACCTTCATTTGAAGTTCCTACTACTGGTTTCAAATTATATATTGGCAAAATAAATAATGAACCAATAATAAATAGTAATGCTGTTCCTTCATACATTGTGCTAAGTGAAAATACTTCTTTTAATGAACCGGCAATACTCATCGTTAATACCATCGAACCCGTAAATAAAGGACTTAAAATCCCATTTACTCGTCCGATAAAGTCTGTATCCGAGTTTTGAATAATAAGCGTATTTATTCCAATTTGGATACAAGGAAGTGCTAGACCGCTGAAAAACTGAGCAATGAGTGTAATCCATAAATTTGTAGAAAATCCGATGATACCAATGCCAACGGCCTGTGCAAACATGCCTAAAATTAACATCTTTTGCGGAGCAACATTTTTGGCAAATACCATCGCTAACGCTCCTCCAATAATCATTCCGGCTCCATTTACAGTGAGTAGCCATTGTAAACTTTCTTTTGATAAACCTAATTGTTCAGTTACGATAAAAATACCTAGTGGCTGAATCAGACCAATCCCTAATCCTGCTGCCATAAAACAAATTCCGAGTAATGTTAGTGTCTTCTTTGCCTTTACATATTTAATTCCATCCACCATCTCTTGCAATAAGCTAACTTTTTTCTTTTCTTCTTGTTCTTCAATATCTCTTGGAAGAAATAGCAAGACTAAAGCCGCAAATAAAAAAGCAATACCTGTCACAATAATAGAAGTGTAAATTCCGAAGGCTTGAAATATAAACGTGCCAAGTATAGGACCTAATACCATGAAAATCGCAAAAATGGTTTGATATAATGACATAGCCAACTGTACTTCTTCTGTAGATAGATGTTGTTTAAATAATTTCATACCTGAAGGCTGTGAAAATTGCGAAAGAATTGCAGAGATAAGTGTAACGAAAAATACTACCTTCCAAGTACCAAACATAAGTGTAAACAATACTGCAAATACTGATAACGAACTTAAGGCTTCACACCAAATCATCGTCCTTTTTGGCTTCCACCTATCTGCAAACGTTCCTCCTATAAATGAAAAGATAAAAATCGGCGCAAATTCAGCAACTGAAATCATTGAAATGGCAAACGCATCACCATTGGTCATTTCCATTACATACAGCAGTACCGCAAAGTTTCGGATCCAAATTCCTATCTGGAGAAATAATGCTGAAGCAATAATTGCTTGCACAAATCGATTTTTTAGTACTACAGATATATTACTTTTTTGTTTAGCTTTTATATTCATAGACATAATAAAGCCCCCTATTCTACATTCTGAATAGGAGGCAGCACCATCATCATATTATAAAAGTCAGTTTATTCGCAGTGCGAAAATACATCCCTTTTACATATAAAAATGTACATACTAATCCTATTCAGAAGAATATTTCGTTTTATAACGAAGATTTCTTAAAAAATAGAATTAGTTGATCATTGGGATGTCTTCACCCTTCCGTTTCGATTTTAAATGACACATACATACTCTATGTGAACGAAATACAATGTATGCACGTCTCAAATACCTATTCTAGAAAGTTAACGGCAATTCCTCTAAAGAACGCATTAAATAATTGCCTTGCCATTTAATTTTTTCGCGTTCCCCTTTTATTTGAATTTTAGGTATACGTTTTAACAATGTGGCAATTGCAATTTTTGCTTCTAAACGAGCAAGCGGGGCTCCTAAACAAAAATGACTTCCATGTCCAAATGCAATGTGGCGGTTATTTTCCCTCGTAATATCAAAAACGTCCGGATTCACAAAGACATTCTCATCACGATTTGCCGACGCTAGTGAAATGATTACCATATCCCCTTTTTGAATCTCTTGATCATGAATCATAAAAGGTTCAGTTGCCCAACGTGCCGTCGTAATTTCAACGGGAGAATAATAACGTAATCCTTCTTCAATCGCTGAATCAATAAGTTGGGGCTTTTCTTTTAATAACTGCAGTTGATCTGGATTTTCTAACAATGCTAATACTGTATTGGTTATAAGATTCACAGTCGTTTCATGTCCTGCGACAATAAGCAACATAATCATTGAATAAAGTTCTGGTGCACTTAATTTACTTCCTTCGCTTTCCACCTGAATTAATCCACTAACTAAGTCTTCTTTCGGCTCTTTCCTTTTTACATCCACTAAATATTGAAGATATGTAATAAACTCGGATAGTTTTTCTTCATTTTCCTTTATTTCCTCTGGTGTTTCAGGGGAAGTAATTACCGCATGAGACCATATTCTAAATCTTTCTTGATCATCTTTTGGAACGCCAAGCATTTCACTAATTACATTGATTGGTAATGGAAAGGCGTAGTCATTAACAAGATTTAGGGAATGCTTATATTCTACACGGTCTAATAAAGTATCCGCGATATTCTGAATACGTTCATCTAATTGTGAAATCATTTTAGGAGTAAAAGCCTTTTGAACTAGTGCTCGTAAACGACTATGATCAGGTGGATCTGAATTTAACATATGTTTCGTTAAGTGATCACTATTTTCAAGAGAAAGAAATGGTTTTAATCTTTCTCGAGAAAATACATTTTCTGGATTTTTCTTCAAGCGAGAATCTTTTAAAAGTGGTAATGCATCTTCATATCTTGTAATAAGCCATTCTGTCCACAGTTCACTCTTATATACGAACAAAATTGGTTGTGATGCGCGTGATTCTTTATAAATTTCATAAGCATCTTCTTTAAAACCTGCAGAGGCTAACTGAATACCATCTTCTATTTTGAGGCCAACTTTATTTTTAAAAAACATTGCATTCCCTCACTCTCATCTATTTGTAAAAAGCACTTCAACATATGAATTATAACTCATGAATAGTGGGAAAATTGTAAATTTTTCGTTGCGATCTTACTTTATATATTGAAAAATAATTCATTTCAAAAAACAAACGATAAGAAGATATTTTCTTCTTATCGCCTATTAGTGTTTCTTTCCTACATTTTGTTTTATCACTAAGCAAAGCACATGAAATTACTAATTTGCTGGTATCGGTAACTTACTTTCCGGCGACGTCCGGCTTGCCAAGTATATCCCGATACTCCATTTCTTCTCACTTCAGTTGGGAAAAACCATAAATCTCTTCCGAATGGTCCTGGTCGATGCAATCGTAAATATCCCCATCTGCCTAAACAATTACACATCCATGATTTCATATTACTACTTTGTGCAGGAGTGGCGAATGTTGATGGTAAAGATGGTACTTGTGATGGCGGTGGTGACGTCGGAGCATCTTCCGCATCATCAGGTCTATATTCTTCAAGCTCCACATCTCTTAGTTCATCAGATGTTTCATAACCAGAAGTTTGTGGGTTATAATATGCTGTTTGATTATAATCTACATATGGAAAATACGTTGGTTGATTATACATTAAAAAACTCACCTCTTATGATTAATTACTTTATCCAATCATATGTTGTATTGCTCCTATGGGAAGCTTATTTATATAGCCCAAAATAGAAGTTGAGAGATTCTATTTTGAAATAACTGTAAAACAATAGAGGTGTTCTCATTTCCTTTTCCGAACAAAAAAGCCCAATTTTTCAGCTTTAATGCTGAGAAATTGGGCTTTTTAAAATGGACACTGTAAAACCGTACTTTCCTAACGGTTCCTCTTCTTCAACTTAACGCTATAATAGCGCATTGCTTTTAATGTACCTTCCATTTCAAATACACCTTGCTGGATTAATGTACGCAAGCGATATTCAAGAAAAACATCTCCAATTACTTGCTCAATATGCCCAAGAACTTCTCCTACTAACCTTGGTGCCTTACAGAAAGATCTTGTTGTTTCTAATCTTTCTGCACATTCAATAATGAAAGAATCGAAATAATCTTCTTGTACGGATTGAACTTGGTTTTCATTCCAAAGTCGTAATAAATCCGTAGTTTGAGAGAGTAATTCCCATTCTTGTTCAAAAGTTTTTCGTGCTTCATTAGCCAGTGATGAATCTTTTTCGTACTTTTCATAAATAACTGCTAGTTTCTCTGAAGATAACCCTCCTGTCCCGCGTATATCATAGCCTTCTAGGAACAGTTCTCTATATGCTTCAGATGTGTTAATTACACGAATATTATCTCGATCTTGTAAATGTGCAAGGACAAAACAAAGGCCCACATGTTCATGTGCATTATCAGCTTTCCAAATTGTAATTGGTATATCTTGAGGAATAGACTGTAATTCTTTCATTGATTGTCTGAATGTTGATAAATATTCTTCTTCAAAATAAAGATCATAAGAGTTTAAACTTCTAGATAGCCATTGCTGGCGAGCTACTTGTCCAGCTTCTAACTTCAATTGATGAATTGGGCCGATAGAGAACGCATCGGAGAAAAGAATAACATAGTCTTCTGTTAAATTAGCTTGTTTCAGCATATGTTTAATACACCCAGCTGGCGAGTCACCAAATGCAATATGTACATGTTTACTCTCTTTAATATGTAGCTTAGGTTTTTGTGATTCAATGAGTTGTTTTGGGATTTCTGTTAAAATGTCCATTCTATCTTCGCTTGGCTCTGTTTCCATTAAATCAAGTTGAATTAAGATGAAGCGGAGTAATGATTTTGCTTCATCTTCTGGCATATTATCGATTACTTTACTTAAATTATCTATCATGTACTTCCCTCTATTCGTTTCTAAAATAATGTAATTTATAGTGTAACATATAATGAGACGCATGCTATTCTTTTCATCTAATAATTGCTAGGAGAAATGAAAAAGATAAAAAAGCACACAATGGAATAAACAACATTGTATCCATTTTCGCAAAATATGTATCTTTTTTTCTTTTAAATATGTCAAAGTAATTGAATTCTCCAACCACTCTTAATCCAAATACAAACATACAAATCCAAGAACCGATTTGAACGATGACATGTGGAATAAAAGAGGAAATAACATTTGCCTGTAATAATAAAAGTAACGCTGCTATACATAGTAATAGCGCAACTAATAATGTCATACCAGTTCCAGGAGTAAAAGCTTTTTCTCCTGACTCAGTTGGAATCGCTGCCTTTATTCCCCATTTCCCGCCAAATGCCCAGTAAACATGTAATAAACTAATACATACTAAGAGACATGCTGATATAGTGATGATAATGAGCAATATTAACACCTCCATCAATGTGTTTCTTTTAAGATTAAGAATATTCAACTAAACAACAATTAGCAATCTATTTCTAAATTGTTCACAATACCGCCATTTGTAATGTTATTTAATCTTCAATCTTGATATTCTGATACCGTATAAAAACAATTGAATATAAAGTCATTAAGTTTTACTTGTAATTAGCAGGCGTGTACATTGGATAAGTTGCATATTTCTTTAATTCCTTTCACTGGGTTGAATTTCCTAAATGAAGATGCTATTTTAGATCATTAGATGAAATTATATGTTCTGTTTTTATATCTTAAATCTTTTTCTTTATTTCATTACTGATTTCTATTTGTTTTTCTCTTTGCTCA
>NZ_CM000745.1:2218810-2219912 GCF_000161455.1 Bacillus pseudomycoides DSM 12442 | reverse complement strand
AACGTTTTCTATGAATTATGGGTATAAATTCATCTTAGATTGATAGGAATTTATGGTGACCCCTTATAGATTGTTTTTTCTCACAGCATATGTGATTGCATTTGTTTTTAATAAAACAGACTTTTCATTTCGAATAATTTTACATTCGAGCGGTTTTACTATAACACTCAATACTTCCCAACCATCATATATTTTTTTTAATTTATTCATCATTTCTTCTGTTGAAATGTTTATTTCCATTAGTGCATCCAGCTTCTTATTGGTATCCATATCAATTTCTTCAACTTCAGAATTTACCATGATACAATTTATTCCGTTGTACTTCGTTCCGTCTGCCATTCGTTGAACAACTTTTTTAAATACCTCTTCTGATTGGACATGTTCTAAACTTGAAACTGCAACAATGAAGTCGAAGTTATTAGGTTTAATGTCATAGTTTCCTATATCAGCTTTTTCAGTTTGAATTACTTCTTTAACTTCATATTCCTCACTGTATTGATTTAATTTTTGCAAAGCAGAGTCTAATAAATCAACACACACAACTTTACCGCCATTTTCTTTTATAGCTTGGGCTAATGGGATACTATTTCTACCCACTCCAGAACCTAAATCAAGCACACTAAGATTGTCTTTTCCTTCAAACAATGCAATTAGATCTATTACCGTTTTTACAGGTTTATGTAGCCACGAACCTTCTTCAAACAGTTTATAATTATCGTAACAATAGTCATGATATTTTTTCTCCTCTTTTCTTATAAATTCAATTCTGTTCATTGTTTTCCCTCATTTCTCAAATTATTTATTCTATAAATTACTGTAACAGATTTAATATAACTTTTTGGACTATCTTATCTTGTTATTTGAAGAAAGAATGATGAATAATATATACATGTGAGGTTGACATAACCACTCATTATCGGTAGCAATGAAAAAGGCGGATCCCTACTTTTACAAGGAATCCGCCTTTTTCATTTTCTATGACTCTATTCATTTTTTTATACATCCCTATCCTAACATGGGTTTTAGGGTTCTCGTTTGTTAATGGATTAGCCGAAAAACTGTATAAAATCTTGTATGCTCTTAGCATGGTTTTTTTCCGAAA
>NZ_CM000745.1:2187953-2218710 GCF_000161455.1 Bacillus pseudomycoides DSM 12442 | reverse complement strand
TTACTTACTATNTTTTTGTTTCTAGATCTAATCACTATTCAAGTGCACCAGCTACATCATAATGACTTAAATCCAATTCTATCGGTTGGTCAAGAGCAAGTTTTGCAAGTTCTGAACCTAAGTATGGACCTGCTGTTAATCCAGAAGCACCTAGGCCGTTCGCAACTAGTATACCTTTAAAATTAGGTAACGGACCAATGACTGGAAGAAAACCTGGTGTAAATGGTCTAAAACCAACTCTTGTTTCCAGCATCGTACTATTTTCTAACCCTGGTGCCACAGACAATGCTTTATCAAATACTTCATGCAAACCACCAGCTGTAACACGATAATCAAGACCAGTATCATTTTCATGTGTTGCACCTACAACTACACGGCCATCTTCAAAAGTTAAAATATATTGATCGTTTGGCGGCATAACAACTGGCCAATTTTCAGTATTCGTATTCGGCATATGTAAATGAACAATTTGTGCTTTTTGGAAGGTCACAAGAAAGTTAACACCAAGAGGTTTTAACAACTCATTTGCCCATGCTCCTGCGGTAACAATTACTTGATCTGCCGTTACTGTTTCACCATTTACATGAACACCTTTAACATAATTGTTTTCATGAATTAAAACAGCATCTCCCTTTATAAAGGTAGCACCATGTTTTTTCGCAGCATTTACAAGAGATTGACGAAGTGCTCGTCCATTTACCCGAGCAGCACCGCTTATATGCACAGCTCCATATTCTTCCGATAACGGCGGGAATAATTTTTTTGTTTCCTCTGGTGATAGACGAGTGATTTCGCCAATTTCAGGAGCATCCTCACGTCGTTTATATGCTCGCTCCTCCATTTGATCTAACTTTTTATCATCTGTATGTAAGCTAATAGCACCTACTCGATTATAACCTGTATCTATTTCACCATCTTCTTCTAATTGCTGGATTAAAGAAGCGTAATATCTCGCTCCACCTTTCGCGATTTTATACCAAGCTTTGTTACGCCGTTGTGAAAGCCATGGACATACAATTCCTGCTGCTGCATCCGTTGCTTGTCCTAAATCCTGGCGATCAACCAAAGTAACACGAGCTCCCTCTTTAGCGAGATGATAAGCAGTAGACGCCCCTAAAATTCCAGCTCCAACTACAATATACGATTTCATTTCAAACACCTTTTCTTATTCATTCTTTTATATTCTATTTACTGCACGAGAGCTCTACACATTTTATGTGCTGTAAAAAGCCACTCTCATAAATTCTGAATCATATTCAGTATACTTGAAGGAGATGTTTTTTCAACTTTTCTCTTCTATTAATTGTGTCATCATTATGTATTTTGATATCGAAAACGGAAGTTCATAAAAAAACATATTCTTGATGAGATCAAGAATATGTTTTACATCTTAAAATTAGACTTACGGTACCTATAACTACACTTTAAAAAAATTCCACTCTTTTTGAATATCCTAGTTTTACTATTAAATCTTCTTTATTTCTTCTTTCTGCGGAATAAATCAATTGATTTATAACCTTGTGAAAGGATTTCAACCATTTGCTGCGCACGCTTTTCACGTGTCTGTTGCTGTTTTGCTAAGAATATGTGGCGTGCCCAATCTTTTTGATAGCCTGGTGTTAAACTTTGATAAAACTGAAGTTCATTTGGGTGTTTAGCTAATAATACTTCTACATCTTTAATATTCTCTACATAATCAGAAACACATTGACTGGCAGCAGATGTCTTTTTAACTTTCTTTTTTTCGCATTTCAAACCAACGACAGTAAAGACATCATCCATACTTACCATCCGTGCGAACTTAATATCACTATTGCCTACATATCCATCTTCTCCAACGTTCATTGCTGGGAATATTTCATCTCTGTGAATAAAAGTTTCATAACGAGTGTTACCTTTTTTGGGATAAGCAAAAAATAAATAACCTTTTTCGAGTAATATTTGCTTATTAATAATAAGTTGCGTGTACTTCACCATCTCATCAATTGTTTCTACAAAAATGAAAATAGCATCATGATCTTTAGATAACTTAATTGCGTGTTCAGTAAAAAGGGCATAATCGCTTGGTTGATTAATCACTGCCATATTACTATATTTACTAAGGTTCAATTTATCGATAACGGACATAGTAGACTCCTTTTTTATTCATTGTTACTTTTATCGTACCTATATTACCATAAAAGAGAATGACCTTGCTGTGCAAACCAAACCATTTATTTACCATGACGCTTTTACATTAAGGATCATACTATTTCTATTTTGAATGCAAAGGTAAGGTTTACATTTCAATGTTAAATATATCATGTAAGAGCTTCTTATAGTGATTCTCTGTAATTACACTTTTCCTTTTTTGGCCATTCATTACTTGAGTCAAACTATCTTTCGTCAAAGAGACATATCCAGAATGCGTAAGTTTTACTGCAATCGGCCCTTTATTAAAACTAGAATTCTCATCTTCTATGACTTTTCTTTGAACTTCATTTAAAGTTGTTTCATCAATAGGATCCGTACGAAAAGCATGACATACTTTCCATTCTATCTTTTCATGTGGGTCATGCCACGAATGAGTGTCTCGTCTTTCTAAAATATAAGTTCCTTTATCTGTATCTTTTCTCCTAACACGATATTCGCCATTTTTTGAAGTAACAGTCTCACCAGTAAACGGTACAAGTGTGAGAGGTACAAGTGAAGCAATTCCTACATCAGCTAAATACGATACTGAATCATAATTTAAAATGATTGTAATATGGCTTTCTTCAAGAGCCCATACATTTAAATCACTTTTATAAACTGTGCCTAATGCTAACTTCACATCGAATCCACAATCTTTTAATAAGTAATATAGAATAGAATTCATTTCATAGCAAAGCCCACCTCGTGAACTCATTAGTATTTTCTTTTGTAAATTCTCTTTAGAAATTTCTTTCGTATTACCTGTTACGATATCTAAATTCTCAAACGGAATTTCATACGCAATTGCGCTAATTATTTTGTTCAAGTCCTCAAATCTCACAGTCTGTTGTTTCTTTAGGTTTAACCTTGCAAAAAACTGATCTTGTAACTCTGTCATATAAAGCACCCCTTCAATATTTAGAGTGAATGTATTATATGCTAATTTTAAAAGCTATGAAGAGCATCAACAATGTTCATTTACAATAACTGTACCGGTACAAAATTCCTGATTTTTAATAAAAAGAAGTAGATACCGATGTTTGAAACACCAGCATCTACTTCTTTTCATTTTATTTTAATGTGTTTTGAACAACAAGGTCCGGAAATATTGATTCCATAACCATAAAGGTGTATGAATATCACTTGGAGTAAACACACTTCCTATTAACACTTAATCCCACGCTACAGCCACAACTTGACTGCTATCAATTGTAGATAATTCTCTACTTATACATAGATAACAATTACAAACTTATGTAATCAACTCTTCATATAACAATGTAAAGAATTACCCTTTTCATTCATTTTTCATGCGTATCTATGTACATTTTTTTATTTATTAGTTATATTATGGTTATTGAATGATTACGAAAATAAATCTATCGCTTATAAAAACGTTTGTATTTTTTATATCCATAACAACACTACAAAATGTATGAAAATCCATTTGTCAAATGAATTCTACACGGAAGGAGGCTTGTAGTTCGTTCATCAGGATATAAAAAAACAGTTTTCTTTTTAGATAACTGCTAAAAAATACAGGAGGCGACACGATGTTTCGTACGATTTCAAACTTTATGAGAGTAGCTGAGATAAGAAGGAAAATCTTTTTTACACTTGCGATGTTAATTGTTTTTCGAATTGGCACGTTTATACCAGTTCCTCATACTAACGCAGAGGTATTAAAAGTACAAGATCAAGCCAATGTTTTAGGTATGCTTAATGTATTTGGCGGAGGAGCCTTACAACACTTCTCAATCTTTGCTGTAGGTATCACACCATATATTACAGCCTCCATTATTGTACAGTTGTTACAGATGGATGTTGTACCTAAATTTACAGAGTGGGCAAAGCAAGGGGAAATGGGCCGTAAAAAATCAGCTCAGTTTACCCGATACTTTACAATCATTCTCGCATTTATTCAAGCCATTGGAATGTCTATTGGCTTTAACAATATAGCAGGCGGGCAACTAATTTCTAATCCAGGATGGACTACGTATTTATTTATCGCTACAGTGCTAACTGCCGGTACTGCATTTTTACTTTGGTTAGGTGAACAAATTACTGCAAACGGCGTAGGTAACGGAATTTCAATGCTTATCTTTGCAGGACTTGTTGCAGCGATTCCAAATGTCGTAAATCAAATTTATTTACAACAATTCCAAAATGCTGGAGATCAACTCTTTATGCATATTGTAAAAGTAGTATTGATTGGACTCATTATTTTAGCGATCGTTGTTGGTGTTATTTACATCCAACAGGCAATTCGTAAAATACCTATTCAATATGCAAAAGCTGTTTCAGGGAATAATCAATATCAAGGGGCAAAAAATACACATTTACCGCTTAAAGTAAACAGTGCGGGTGTAATTCCTGTTATTTTTGCTTCTGCATTTCTAATGACACCACGGACCATTGCGCAGTTATTCCCTAACTCTGATATGTCTAAATGGTTAAGTACAAATCTGGACTTTACACATCCAGTTGGAATGATCCTTTACGTTGGACTCATTATTGCTTTCACATACTTCTATGCATTTGTTCAAGTAAATCCTGAACAAATGGCCGAAAACTTGAAAAAGCAAAATGGCTACGTTCCAGGTATTCGACCAGGGAAATCGACAGAGCAATATGTAACAAAAATTTTGTATCGCTTAACGTTTATTGGTGCAATTTTCTTAGGTGCTATTTCAATTTTACCAATTGTATTTACGAAAGTGGCTACTTTACCACCTTCTGCTCAAATTGGTGGTACAAGTTTACTCATCATTGTAGGGGTAGCGTTAGAAACAATGAAGACACTAGAAAGCCAGCTTGTGAAGCGTCACTATAAAGGGTTTATAAAGAAAGTAAACTAATATTTTTACATACAAATTAGGCATAATGAAACCCTCTCGTTTTCTATATGAGAGGGTTTTTATTTATGTAACTTTGAAAAACAACAGTATACATATAAAAAAACATTTAATTACATATCAATTCCATTGTCATAAACACACTATTTTATTCTTCTATTTCACAACTGAAATACAATCATGTTACATTTCTTTTTTCAATAATCTCCCCTGTTTAAAGTACACTCCAAGTGTAGAGCGATTTGCTAAAAATACACCCATCAAGATGAGACACGCTCCGATTCCCATTACTGGATTAATTGGTTCTCCTAAAAATACGTATCCTGTAATAACAGCAATTAATGGAGATACATACAGCCAAGTTGATGGGAATACTGGATTGGTCTTTGACAAGAGCCAATAATATAAACCATGCCCACCAATTGACCCTACAAAGATAAGATATAGAATGGGCCATTGTACACTCCAAGATGTTAATATATCGAGATTTGGCTGTTCTATAAAAATAGAACTAATCAGAAGAAAAAGTCCACCGTAAAACATTTGGATTCCGTTAATGAGAAACGGCGATACTTTTGGCAGATCTGAAAGTATTTCTTTTGAATGGATGGAACCTATGCCATAAAATAATTCGCCGACTAATATGACAAGGCAAGCGATACTCCATATAAAAGTGAGTTGTTGGTGCATCCCTGGTAAGGAGATACAAACAACTCCAATAAGCGCTATGATTAGAGCGAGAAATTGCTCCCGTTGTAGTTTTGTTTTATTTCTCTTCGATTGTAATAACAAAATCATCATTGGCCCTGTTGCAGAAAGAACAGCTGCTAAACCCGAAGAAATATACTGTTCAGCCCAATATAATGTTGCAAATGTCATAAAGGTTAAACAAAAACCAACATATATAATTCGTTTTGAAAGTAGGTATGGTATAATACCTTTCCGTTTTAAGGTAAATATGATGATTAGAATAACACCTGCTAAAAAGAAACGGATTCCCGCCGAGAATAATGGTGGTGCCCCCGCTTCAATCCCAATTTTTATCGTTAAAAATGTTGTGCCGAAAATCATACAAATTAAAATATAATTAAAAATGACCATTATGTTTCCTCCTTTTGTTTTTTAAGATGAGTATAGAGGAAACAGTGTATAACAGTATATCAACGTATATAACAGTTGGATAAATCTATAGTTGCTCCTACATATGTTTTTAGATTTAATTAAATTAAAAAGAAACTCAGGTGAGATCATGAAAATTGTACTACGCAAAGAGTCTAATATACCATTCTATCAACAAATTTATATGCAAGTTGTTGAGCGGATTCAAAGTGGAATGTTATTACATGGTGATTCCTTACCTTCTTTACGTACTATAGCAGATGATTTGAAAATAAGTATATTAACCGTTCGTAAAGCCTATAAACAGCTGGAAACAAAAGGTTATGTACAAATTAAACAAGGAAAAGGTGTGTATATACATAAACATGAACATCGGAAGCATCAGCCTACGCCGTATGATTGGCAACATACGAAATCAATCAATGTCATGCGATCTCAATATGTAATGAATCAACATAGGAAATATTATGATTTTTCACAGGCCATTCTTTATCCTCGTCTTTTACCTAATCCATTTCTTTCGGATGAAATGCAAAAAATAATAGACAAAGATCAAATGATATTAGCAACTTATGGACCAGTTCAAGGAGATGAAGAGCTTCGAATAGAAATTGCAAGATACTTAAAAGATTATCAAAGACTAGCTGTAGATCCTTCTAATTTATTAATTACAAGTGGCGCCCAGCAAGGAATTGATTTAATCGCTCAAACATTGTTACAACCAGGTGATACAGTTATAATAGAGAGCCCGTGCTACGGTGCAGCAATTGATGTATTTATAAACAAAGGGGTTAAAATCATACCAATTGAGCTTGATGAACAAGGAATTCGCTCTGATTTAATCGATGAAGTTTGTCAAAAACAGAGACCCGTTTTAGTATATGTGAATCCTACTTTTCAAAACCCTACAGGTACTATAATGAGTAGCCAAAGGAGAAATGAACTTGTAGAACTAGCAGAACTGTATCATTTTTTTATAATTGAAGATGATTCTTTTGGGGAAATATATTTTGATGAAGTTATAATTCCACCTCCACTTAAAACCTTTGATACAAATGGTCACGTTATATATTTAAAAGGATTCAGTAAAACATTAGCGCCAGGCCTTCGTATTGCAGCATTAGCTGTAGAAGGACCTATTTTTGAATGGTTATATGCTGTGAAAGCTTCGATGGATATAGGAAGTCCGTTACTAACACAAAAGGCACTTCTTCCATTTTTACGAGCAGAAAGAATGAAAAATCTTTTAGAAAAATTACGCACCGCATTACAACTAAGACGCGATACAACACTAGAAATATTAACTTCTCTAACAGGGGAAATTCATTTTCAAAAACCTCTAGGTGGTTTTAATTTATGGATTACACTTCCAGATTCAATCAATGCTTTTATGTTACTTAAAAAAGCGAATGAAGCGAACGTTTCTTTTCTACCAGGAACGGCTTGTTTTTTGAATCATGAATCAAAATATAACTATTTACGAATTAGTTATTCTATGTTAAATGAAAAAGACATGTTGATTGGATTAAAAAGATTTCATAACGTATTGCTAAACTCCCTAAAACAACAAAAAATAGTTAATATATCTCCATATTAACTACTTTTTCAGGTTGTATTGGTGCAATATCTTTTCTAACATTTCGCAAGTAACTGGTTGTGCTCCAGCTGTTAGTTGATAACCAACGCGACCGTTCGGTTCCGCCGTTGCTTGTTGTAATGTTTTAATATCATGAATTCCTTGTTCTCTTAAATACATCAGCAGTTGCTGTTCTGTCATTTTCGTACGTCTCAAATTATTTTTCAAAATTTCTCCATTTTCAACAATAACAATGCTATTACCATTTAAAAATTGTTCCATCCCTCTTGATTTCATTTCTACATAATGAATAATAAATAAAACACCTGAAAATATACAAGCAGCAAGGATAGACGGTCCTACTTTTCTACTTAGCACTGGTTCTACAATAATACGCCCAATAGAGACAACGATAATAATTTCAGCTCTTGTCATCTGATTAATTGATTTACTTCCGGTTAATTTTAAAGCGAGGATACCCGTAACAATTAAAATTATGCTTTCAAAAAAAATATTCATCAACAATCCATTCCTTTAATGCTAATTTATGAATAACATTACCATTAATTAAATTCTTTATTGTTCACACAGTTCCTAAAAACTAAAAACAAGTATATACTAGCACTCCCTAGCATGTACTTGTTTTTAGTTATTCTAGTCAATCCTTACTAGATTTTTTAAAATTCCAAAAGAGATTTTCAATTTGTGCCTTCTCTTGCTCTACTCCATAAAACAAAAGAAGCGGATGTTCTCTTTTTATTTGGTACAATTCCCAAGAATGACATAGGGAATTTTTCTTTTTTTTCATTTAAATAATTTTGTGAACGATGAATATATATTTATAATCCAAGTAATAAGAGACTGAAATGTATATGTATTCTTATCAATAATCACACTTGTTAGACTACCTATAACAGCACTCCCGATTATGTCAAATGGATAATGATGTCCTACCCAAATACGTGAAAAACCTGTCAAAACTGCTAATAACCACATAATAGAGCCAATTAAACGTTCACGAAGTAAAACGGAAGTCGCTACAGCAAAAGCTAAGGCAGTATGTTTACTTGGAAATGAGGAATTACTCTTTGATGGGATAAGCAAACGAATTCGATGGAAAATAAAAGGACGAGGTTTAAAATAAAAAAGTTGGATGATACGGTTTATAAATAAAGTAACTCCTGCTGAAATTCCTGCATACAAAATAATTTTTTTGTAGAAATTGTTTCTAAACCACATAAATATTAATATGAAAAGGTATAGATAACGCGTCTTCTGTGAAAGAAAAACCATTATCGCATCCATAGTAGTTCCTCGTCCAGCAAGACGATTTATAACCTTAAACAGCATATAATTCATTATAAATGTTCTCCTTTATTTCTGAAATGATATATAAAGTCCATTAACTAATAAAAAATGGAAAACAGTTTATGACTGAATTGCCTAGGTGGCAATTGTTCACCAATGAATTTAAAATGGTCCCCACAAACTATAAACCATCCCTCCAACAATGAACACTAAACCTAGAAATAACACTATAAAAGCGAGAATTGATTTTTTATTATCTTCCATGAACTTTACCTCCTTAAAAATTATTGGTTCTATATAAATTTCCCCACAACAAAAACCTTTAGTCATAATTATGGCTAAAGGTTTTTGTCATCATACTTATAAGGAATAAAAATATGGAATTATAACCTGTAAGAACAGACTATATACAGTTAAGAAAGATTAAAACCTTTTTATTTGCCCTCGAATTTCTCCGTTTGGGTGGTTTTCCGTATGAGCGTTTACATACGAATTGCCGATTTCCATCTTTCTTGCTAGTTCTAACAAGGACATACCTTGTAAAGGACCAGTAAGGTCACTTTCTACAATTATTCCCGTTACCACTCCTCTATTGACACTAATACCACGCGTTACTGGTCCAAAAAGAAATGCGACAACCTGACCATTTTCGCCTCGCGTCCCTAGATGAATGTGAACAGCAGTCAATATTTCTATATCATTAAGCACCAATTTAAATCGAAGTCCTGTAAAATCAGTATTAAATCTAAATAGTACTAAACCGCAAGCATCTGTTTTTACAAGAGGCACTTTTTCTCGCCCTGTTAATCTAGTTAAAAAACATTTAGACAAAGTATAGTTCACTTCCCTATTCATTAAATAATGTATTTTATTCATTTGATAGAAAACAGCTTGCACGTTTTTACTATAAATAGATTTATCGCTTTTAGATGTACAACGATAACTACATTTTCTTGGGTTAATGGAATCTTATCAATGTTTTTTCTTAATGCATTTATCAAAATAGCACGAAATATTAATAAAAAAGAGTCCATCTCAATTCCACAAATCTATGCATTTTTTGTTCAATGATGTCTTTGGTTCATACGATACATTTCTCTTCCGCTCAAATTCGCTTTATGCTAAGCTGCACTTTTACAAAAATAAATCATATAGTGACTTTAACAATCCCTAATCTAATAAAGTAGGTGAAGACTATGCCCTCTGTTGTCGGAAATCTTGTTGTTCAAAATAGTAACGGTTCTTTTAACTTAGGTGATTTCTATAATGTTTCTCCGAAAGAGAATACAAAAGCCTATAATGGTTCAGGATCATCTAATGTTGCTTTTGTAACTAATACCTTTAACGGTGTGAGTGCAACGAATACATTTGATTCTGATGTTGCAGATCAAAATCAAGTTGGAACAGCTTAATTTTATTAAGAGTAATAAAATCAGTTTTATAAATTGTACACAGCACCAATTGGAATTGTTGAAAAATATATCCCATTCTGAGTCATATACGTAGGATAATAATATTGTACAGACGGATAGTCAAAATGCATACCTTGCATCTGCATTGTTTGTACCTGCGCTTGTAATGCCTGCTGAACAGATTGAAGTGTACCTTGTGCTGAAGTATATGTTACAGCAGGAACTCGAATTTCATTGTTAAAATATGGAACATTCATATTCATTCAACTCCCTCTTATATAATCATCCACACACTGTTTTATATATTATGGATATGAGTTTTAAAAAGTTCTAAAGCGTAACAATATTTAACAACCTTTTGTCCACCGTTGGAAGGAATGAAGATGCAGCAAAAATTTTTATACAAACGAAAATGAAGACTAAGAACCGATATATACATGGTTCTTAGTCTTCATTTCATTTTATACAATACTCATTGTCCTTTTAAAACATTCTCTTCAAAATATTTTCCCCAATCAGGTTGTCTTCCATCAATATCTTTAAATCCATATTCTCTCGCTAACCCCCAAGAACTAAGGGCTTTTCCTGTTTTATTATGAACGTTCGAATCACTTGCTAAAGCAGCGATTGCTCTACCAATAAAGAAAGGTGTTTCAGATGCGATAAAGTGTGGATCTTTCTTTGCACCTTCTTGCCAATTTTCTTCTGTTACACCAAATAAATCTAACATTGCTTCCGAACGGAGAAATCCAGGGCTTACCGCAACAGCAGTAATATGATGTTCCTCTAAATCTTTCGCCATTGCTTCTGCCAAATGGATGGTTGAGATTTTTGCTAAGCTATAATATAGGTTACCACGGTACTGATAATCGACACCATCTGTAATTTCAATTACAAGTCCCTTCTTATTGTTCACCATTAGGGGGGTACTATAGTAACTTGTCATCATGTGTGAATGGACAGCACGTTGTTGCATAAGTAATCCATTATGTAAGTCATGTTCCCAAAATGGTTTTCCCCATTCAGTAAGCGGATCTCCGCCCCAAACATCATTTACTAAAATATCAAGTTTGCCGTTTTGTTCATCTTGAATTTTTGTAAATAATGCTTTAATATCCTCTTCCACTGTGTGATCTACACGTACGGAAATCCCCTTTCCTCCTTGTTTTGTAACAAGCTCTGCTGTTTCTTCAATCGTTTCTGTTCTTCCCATTGATGATAAATTACCCTTTGTACTTCTTCCTGTTACATACACAGTTGCTCCTGCTTCACCAAGCATCATTGCAATACCTCTTCCAGCACCACGCGTTGCACCAGCTACAACTGCGACTTTTCCTTGTAATGGTTTCATATACAATTCTCCTTAATGTTTATTTTCCAGTCTAATTAATTTAGGTACATGCTCTCTATCATACTTTTTTGTATATATTTCCTCATCCGGAGTAACAAATTGTAGCGTAATCTTACCACAAACACCAGTGTAAAATTCGAACTCACCTTGTGAATTTGAAATAGCAAGTTCTTTATTTACGATTGAGTCTGCATAAACTTTAACATTCGATATAGAAAGGTTGTTGCCATCTACAATAACTGACTTTATATGAATAGCAACCCCTTTACAATTTTCACTTCCTTTATTATACATAACCATTACTATCACTCCGGTTCCTACGATAATACATATCAACAAGGCTATTATGTTTTTCTTCATAATAAACCTCCTATATGAAGTGTTAGTCTTTCTTAAAATGGAAATCTACACGATTTACTTGTTTCATTTCCTCGATTACTCTATGAATTCCTATCCTAATTTTATCTTCTTTCATATTTGATACATTCAGTTTTAAAAGTTTTTCTTTACGGAAAGAAGACAAATAATTTTTATCAACAGTCTCTATAAATATTTGATTTTGCCCTAAGTTTTTAATAAGCGTTTCCGTGACAATACTTTTATGTAATGATAAGCACGTATGTATTCCTATTTTGCTTTCTGTTTTACAAAACAGATGTTGATTTTCTTTATAAGCTTCTTCTAATGCTCCAGATAACGCCTTAGATCTAGCGTAATATGACAATTGGATTTTTTGTTTGTGTCGTTCAAACATCCCGCTTTTTATGTAAATTTCTAAAGCAGCTTGGGAAATCATTGAACTATCAATATCTAATAGCTTTTTATATTTATGAAACGCTTCTGCAATAGAAGCAGGAATAACTGCCACACCTACACGTAATCCAGGGAAAATAATCTTCGAATAACTTTTTAGATAGATTACATGTGAAGAATTATCGTAACTATATAGTGGATCTACCTTTGGGTTTTGTTCTAAATCTGCTAAATAATCATCTTCTACTATAAATACATTGTATTTCTTTGCGAGAGAAATAATCTTTTCTTTTTCCTTCTTAGAATATGAAGTGCCGAGTGGATGATGAAATCTTGGGATGGTATAAAAGAATTTTATCTTTCCCGTTCGAAATATCTTTTCTAACTCAAATAAATGAATACCTTTAGCAGTGCGTTTTATTCCGATTACAGGAGTACGATTTGTTTCTAGATATTCAATAAATAAGTGATAACTCGGTTGCTCAATAAGTATCGTTTCATTTTGATTTGGAAAGGGTATTGAAGTTAATATAACTAGAGCTTGCTGCACTCCTGAGGTGATAAAGATATTTTCTTCTTTTGCGAAAACTTGATAGTTCGCTAGTTGTTTTTGCACAATTGAAATTAAAGATGGCAGCCCTTTAGGTGTACCATATATAAACAAATCATTCTTATACGTATCAATTGCCTTATTAATACAATGTTGAAAATCTAAGTAAGGAAATACATCAGGATCTGGAGCTGAAGATGCAAAATCAAAATTCTCTGTTTCATCTTCTTCATAATCCCCCATTTTTTTCACCACATAATATCCACTTTGAGGTACGGAATAAATAATATGGCGCTTCTCTAATTCATGAAGTGCACGTATAATGGTTGCTTTGTTGCACTCATATTGTGATACGAGTGAACGTATAGACGGTAATTTCCTACCTTCTTTTATCTCTCCTTTTTGAATCATGCTTTCTAAATCATTTAATACATTTAAATATTTATACATGATTACACCTCAACGTCCATTTTGTACCGGTACAGTTTGTATTTGTTCACATTGTAGCACCGATTCAGAAAGATTACCATGTACATATACTGGCCAGTAGTAAATCAATTATATGAGGTGAAATTATGAAAAACACAACTAAAGCATATACAGCCGCATTAGTATATGCCTTTATTATCGGATTTTCATTTATGTTTGTGAAATTAGCATTAACGGTTACAACTCCTCTCGATACACTTGCACACCGTTTTACAGTTGCTTTTTTAATAGCAACTATTCCTATCATTTTTGGTTTTGTAAAATTAAATATTTCATTTAAAAACATACTTTCACTTTTACCACTAGCAATCTTTTACCCAGCATTATTCTTTGCGTTCCAGGCTGTCGGCTTAGTATATACAAGCTCGTCTGAAGCTGGGATTATCCAAGCTGTCATTCCGATATTCACAATGATTTTCGCTTCTTACTTTTTAAAAGAATTTACAAATGCATGGCAAAAAATATCTGTACTCATTTCTGTAATTGGTGTTATTTATATATTTGTTATGAATGGCACAGGAACTCATGAGACTGGTTTTATAGGAGTTGCTTTTATTCTGCTATCAGCGTTATCATCTGCTTGCTACAATGTTTTAGCACAAAAAATGACAAAGAAATTTAAGTTAATAGACTTAACATATATGATGACAATGATTGGGTTTCTTAGTTTCAATTTAATCGCTATCATTGAACATATGAATGAAGGTACTGTAAATATATACTTTAAACCATTTACAAACGGAACATTTCTTATATCTATTTTATATTTAGGATTATTGTCTTCTTTGCTAACAGCATTTTTATTAAATTATTCATTGTCTTATATGGAAGCAGCTAAAATGAGTGTCTTTAGTAATCTATCTACACTTATTACAATTATTGCAGGAGTATTATTCTTACACGAACAAATTGCATACTATCATATCGTTGGGACCATAATGATTGTTCTTGGTATAGTAGGTACAAACTTCCTAGGTAAAAAAGGAATTCATATAAAAGAAAAGAATACCTCTATTAGTAAATAAAAAGTGAGGGATTTTTCATGCAGCAGGTAATGCCTATTAATATTAGTAATATAGCTGAACTAACAAAAGAATTGGATACATTATTAAACGTATCAATATCTTCTAATCAAGAACTTGAGAATTGGTTAATACAACAATCACAGACTTTAAATTCTATCAATGAGCAACTCATGCAACATTATATTGCTTTTCAACGAAATACAAATGATATAAAGGTAAAAGAAGCTTTTGACTTTGATCAAAAAAATGTACAGCCTACATTAAAACGTTATAAAAGTCTACTAGATCAAAAATATTATGAATCACCCTATCGCTTCCAGTTAGATCCCTCTCAGTTTGGATTCTTAGATACAAAAATCCAAAACATTCGAAGCCTCTTTAACGAAGAAAATATTAGTTTAGAGGTTACTGAAGATGAGTTAATAACAAGATATTTTGAAATCACTGGTAATCTCTCTTCTATGTGGGGCGGTGAAGAGGTAAACCTTTCTGAATTAAGAATATATCTACAAGATTCTGATCGAAGCATTCGTCAAAAAGCGATGACTGCTATCTCTGAAAAGTTTTTATCCGTAGAGAATGAAATTCAAGAAATCTTAAATCAGTTAATTGTGCTTCGAACAAAAAAAGCTAGGAACGTTGGTTTAATGAATTATCGTGACTACATGTTTAAAAAATACGAGCGTTTTGATTATACGGCCGAACAATGCAATAAATTCGCTGAATCTATTCGTAAATACGTTGTGCCGCTTCAAGAAAAAATGCATAAAGAATTACAGGAAAAGCTTGGGGTAGATACGTTACGTCCGTGGGATATACATGCTGTACCTGCAGATCATAAACCTTTACACCCTGTAAAAAATGAAAATGAATTAATAGAAAAAAGCAAAACACTTTTCGCAGAGATTGATTCAAGTTTTTCAGCTCTTCTAGAAAAAATGCATAACCATCTAGATTTGGAAAGCAGAAAAGGGAAAGCACCTGGTGGATTCTGTGAATATTTACCCGCATCTAAGTTATCATTTATTTTTATGAATTTAACAAAAACACAAGATGATGTTGTTGTTTTCTTACATGAGATGGGTCACTGTATTCATCATGATTTAATGAAAGATATTTCGATACATCAATATCAACATTTACCAATGGAGACTGCTGAATTAGCAAGTATGACAATGGAACTATTTACAATGAACAACTGGGATGTTTTTTATAATAATCAAGAAGATTTTAAACAAGCTAAGCGAGAACAATTAACACAAATTATAGAGTATTTACCAATTACACTGATTATTGATCAATTTCAACACTGGTTGTATGAGAATCCAACTCATACTGTCGAAGAAAGAAATGCTAAGTTTTTAGAACTTTCTTCTCTATATAATTCAAGCATCGTAAATACAGATGGCTATAAAAATTGGATCGTCGCACAATGGTTATCTGTTCTACATATTTTTGAAGTACCCTTCTATTATATTGAATACGCAATTGCACAAATTGGCGCTTTACAAATGTATAAACAATATAAAGAAAACCCTCAGCAAGCATTGCAAAACTATAAAAAAGCTTTATCTTTAGGTAGTTCTAAGTCTGTAAAAACAGTATATGAAGCAGCTGGAATTCGATTTGACTTTTCTGGTGAAACAATTAAGGATTTGATGTGTTTTGTTGAAGAGGAATTAGCGTTATTAGAAAAAATATGAGTAATTAAGCCTACGTTTTACTTAATTTAACCTGTACTAAAAGACTCTATTTTGAAATTATATTTTTCAAAATAGAGTCTTAGTTTATCATTATTAGTTTACATAATAATATTATATTTCTTTCAAGATGATGACTTACAAGCAAAACACCAACTGATTGGTATTTATATGATGATTTAAAGGAATCAATAACTATTCGATCCTTTCAGATATTTGCTGAACAAATTGTCTTGGTCGTCGATGAGGCTAATAATGAAGTGATTGGCCTTGATATTTTTGGATAAGCTTTTACTTCTAACTGAACTATTAAATGATTGTTAAAACGAAAAAAGCACAATGATGTGCTTTTTCGTTTTAACCCTTCACTTTTAATCAGATAACACCGCTTATTAAAATCTTCTTCTAGGGATCGAATCTCAATAAACAAATCCTCATAAACTCCTACTCATTAAGAAAGGGTAGAAAATTCCTTCTATGTAATTACATCAAGCTTTCTGAGAATATTGTAAAATACCATTTGCATCAAAATAATAATAATAACCATCTAATAAAATCCAACCTCTAGTCATATGATATCCTGCATAAAAATGATACCACTTGCCATCATATTTTAACCATCCAACATGTTGTGATCCATCTTGTTTCATATAAGCCCAACCTACACCATCATGTACCCAACCTGTTTGCATTTGACCGTTGGAATTAAAATAATAAAGCTTTCCATCAATGTGATTCCAGCCAGTACTCATATATTTATCTTTAGGTAAATAATACCAATACCCACCATTTTGAAACCAACCAGTTTGCTGTGAGCCGTCCGCTTTAAAATATGCCCAACTTACACCGTCATGTACCCAACCTGTCTGCATTTGACCACTGGAATTAAAATAATAGTTTTTGCCATCCACCTTATACCATCCTGTTGCCATTGCCCCGGAACCATTCAATAAAAAATACCATTTCCCTCCGTCTTGTAGCCAACCATGATATAACGATCCGTTTTTAAAATAATACCAGTATCCATTATAAGAGAACCATCCATTTCTTGGAGCTTTGACCGTATTACGTTCTTGGTTAGAGTATTGAATACCATGTTTATTTCCTTTAATATCACTATTCCTTATTTCTGGTGAAAGTTCTGTTTTTATATGAATTGATTTTTGCTGTTGTACAGCAGGTGTTTTTTGAAATCTTTGATTCTGTTTTTCTTGCTTAGAATTTTCCTGTGCATGTGAAATAGTAGGAAATAAAATAGCCGACGATAAAATAACTGAAACTATTCTTTTTTTCATATGTATCCCCCTATGATAATGTTAAGAGTAATTTGGTAAAAATATACTCTATTAAAATATATTACCACAATGATTGTAGTTCGAATATAAAATAAATATAAAAACATTGGAACTTGGATATAACAAGTTGCGTATAAAATGGTTTCAGAAAAACATATTGCCTCGCAAAAAAGTTTTTCATAATAATAAGAACTAAATAATAAAAAAATCAGGACGACTCCAAAGTTTCATTTCTCCACTCTGTTCATTATAGCTTTGAAAAACCTCTTATTTTAAACATTAGTCTCTCCTATATATTACTATTATTTCGAAGAACAAATTTAATTTAAACAATGACATAACGTGAGTATCAATTCTCCATTACCTAGGGGGTTAATTGTATCTATAATTCTATTTTTAAGGTATTATAATTACATAATAAAATCTTGATATAATCAGATTTAATAACACCTACATTAACACTATCCTTCTATCCTTGATAAAGTGAAACTTTAATCAGCGCGGCTTTATCCACTACCTAACTTTTTTCTTTCTTTAAATTTTATCCCATTAAAGCGAGATGAAAATAAATAGGTGTATCATTTTAATTGAAATTTTGTATGTAGTCCTCTTTAAGGATTCCATATATTTCTAAATCAATCACTCCTTTACCAGACCATAAAGAAGCTTGTCTTAACACCCCTTCTTTTATAAAACCGTTCTTTAAGAGGACTTTCTTTGAAACCTCGTTTACAGGCATGACCTCCGCTTGAATTCTGTTTACATTAACTTCTTCAAATAAAAATTTTACTACCATACGAACAGATTCAGTTGCAATGCCCTTACCCCAATAATCCTCTGCCAAAAAGTATCCAATAGATACCATGTTCACTTTTTGATTAAAATCCATAGATTCAATAATTCCAACCAATTTATCACTTTGATTCTTCTGAAAGATACCCCATTTAATTCTGCTTTTTTTATGATAATCCCTATCAAAATGACCAATCATCTTTCTTACCGTTTGTAAGTTATGTTTAGGAATGATACCGCAATATTCAAATACCTTGTCATTGTCGTAGATCGAATATAATTCCTGTAAGTGTACCTCTTCGATTTTTCTTAATACTAGATTAACAGATTCCAATACTGGGAAATCTCCAAAAACCATTTCAATATTCATTTTATTCTCTCCTTAGGTTATTCCTTAATTGGTCTTATAAGTTCTTTTCAATATATTTAGGTTTTGTATTCTTTCAAAGTGATACATTCCTCAACCCTCTGTATATTCACATTTTATAATTCAAACAAAAGTTTTTTTTGATAATTTGTGCTAATTTTACATTTATATTGCAATCTACACTGTGTTCCTCTTTATGAAATTTAAGTGTATTTAAAAAGCAACAAAGCAAGTTTTCTCCTGTTTTGTTGCTTTTTGTATTAGGCATCAGTTAATCAATCTAAGAGAAATGTAATTTAATCATTTTTTGTCGAGAACATTGCAAATCAAACTTATGTGCTGTTTTTTATTATTGTTAACAATTATGTACTCTTTTCTGTATTTATTTCATTCATCATATATAATCAATAGTTTTTATTTCACGATAAAAGCTTTTTTAATCTGTAATTATCACATAATAATACGATTAATTTAAATCATTATTTTCGATTTTATTAATTACTAACTTATATCTTTTATACCATTTTTCCCATTCATCTTTTGGAAAATCCATGTCATGACCATCTAATACAGCAGAAAAAATTTCTAAACATATATGCCATCCAGATAAATCTTTTGGTGTGTGTTCATTTATTTCATGAATAAATTCCTTTAATATTAATAGACAACCATCTGGATTTTTATGTACTTCAAATCGAACACGATCTTCTCCCCAAGTAAATTCTAATACAGAATTTACTTGACAGTCTAAAATATTGATATCAATAAAATTCCCTGAGCCATCCATCATATCAAATTTTATAATACCTCCTTTTCGTAGATTCTCTACATAAAGGTTTGGCATCCATCTTGCTAGTTTATCATTCTCTGTTAATACAGCCCAAACTTGTTCTACTGCATGATTTAATGAACGGTTAAATTGAGCTACATATTCATTATCTATTTTCTCTATTAGAGCTAACATAGTCATACCTCCATTTAAACTCGAAAAACAAACATATGCCCGTTTTTTTAAAATTTCACACAAAACACATGAAAAAGCAAATAAAAACTTATGATGTCTATAAAAATATAAATCCTTCAGTTTCTTTGAAAGTATGCAGCTAAAAGATTTTTCTATTTTCCTCTAAACGTTACAATGTATAATACATTTCATACTGAGCCAACGAACTCTTCTCGAATCCGCATTTTTTTACAAATCCTTCAAGTAAACCATTATTAGGGAATCCAATAGAAAGACTGGGAAGCTGTAATTCTTTGCTTACAGTTTGTAATAGACTTGTAGCCACTCTAATTCTTCTATATTTTTTATCAACAAATAATAAACTTATCTTACCATTGTCACTAACACATATACATCCTTTTAAATCATCATTAATATAAGCTCCATAATACGTATTATTTTCAGTTTTCTCCATATAATCGATATCATTTTGCCAATTTATATGGAAGTTTAACCATTTTTGTATCCCGTTTTGAAATTCGCCAAACTTAATTTTCCTTATTTCTATATTTTGTACACTCTTACTTGTCAAAATAGAAGTGTCCCTCAAATTATAGTAAGACAGATCATATACTTTTTCATACCCTAACTTCGTATAAAATTGAATCGCTCTATCATTACCGACAATGACTTCAAGAAAAAGTTGCTGACATCCATTTTTTATCGCTTCTTCTTTATGAAATTCAAATAATTTATGACTAACGCCAACCCCACGATAGTCCGGATGAAGCGCTAATGTGCCACATCGCATTGTTTTTATACTTTCATATTCTTTAATTCCACCAAGTATAACTCCAATTGATTTATTTTCATCCAACGCTATATAAGAATACTCAAGTTTATTACCTTCTGGACCGAAAAATCTTTTTATAAAGTCTTCTTTTGAAACTTCCATCTTTATAATGTAATCAGAAAAACCATCTCGAAAAGCTTCGTATACTAAATCTATATCTGCTTCGCTACATTTTTTATAATGAAACATAGTAAAATTTTCATCTACCTTTCCCACTAATTTGAAATAAATGGACATTTTCTGCTATACATTTCATCATTAATTTGCTTTATAACAAACGGCGCAATATCTCCATTTTGAATTTTAATCCCTGGTAAATCTCTGATACTCTCTTTGATTTTACCACTCCCTTGTCCGTCTACAACAAAAGGTAACCGCACAATAGTCCAATCCACATTGCTATTTTGTATCACTTGTAATTCCTTATACTTATCTTTCATCATATTCGAAAGAAACACACGAAATAACATTGCTCCTAGTTTATTTAATATACTCTTTTGATCTCTTTGTACATCCAATGATCCTCCAGAAACAAGAATATATCGCTTGATTCTGTATTCTTCCATTACTTTTAAAATATGATTTGTCACCGTACTAAATATATATGATTCTTTTTTAGGTTTCCCCACTGCATTAATAACAGCCTTGCAGCCTTGTAGTAATCGACGTATTGCAGAAATATCGCGAGCATCTCCTTTTACAACTTCCAAATGTTTATGCGATATTTTAAATATTTGTGGATTTCGTGTGAGAATACGTACAAAGTATCCTTCTTGTAGTGCTTGAGTTATAAGGTATTTACCAGCCTTTCCGTTTGCACCAATAATTGCTACTTTATTTATTATTTTCATGACTAAAGTTAGGCTCCTTTTAAAGGATATAGATTTATACATCGTATTATTGATGAGATGTAGTTAATTCGTAAACGCGTAAAAACGCAATTAAATATTCACATGCTCTCTCACAGGCTAACATTTTAAACACCTTTTGTTCCTCTACAGTTTTATCATTTGCCTGATCTGAAGCTGCTTTCAAACAAAGAAAAGGCTTTTTATTCACATGACATACGTATGCAAAAGCAGCTATTTCTTGATCAACAGCTATTGCACCATATACAGTATGTAGTAAATATCTCATTTCCGTACTGCGAATACGCTGATCTCCGGATATGAAAGTTCCAAAATGTACTGGATCATAAGCACGCACTTTTTTTATTTGTCTTACAAGGTATTTCGTTGTTTCAATAGGAGCTGCTCTACCAGTATATAAATCGAAACTATCCGTTCCTGTTCCCGCAGCGGTTACATCATGCTGTAGTGTGTTAAGTGCAACAACAATATGACCATTCTTTACTTTCTCAGATAAACTTCCGCAAATGCCTGTCATAAATAACCGTTCAGGCTTAAATTCACTTATTAGTAACTGTACGCAACTAGCACAGTTCACTTTTCCAACACCAGTAATTACAGAGATTATTTCTAATTCATTTATAGAATGAAAATGAAATTCCCAAGCAGCTCGTTTTTCTACACGATGGCTTGGATAATACTGATACAAGTATGTAAGCTCTGGTTCCCATGCGGATACAATTGCAATACGTTTCATTACACTTTTCACTTCCCCCTATTTTCATTTGAATAATTCACCAATGTTTTTTCGCTCATAACATGGAATCCACTTTTTATGTAAATACCTTATTAATTCTTTATTCTTCGTAAGTACTTCACATCCTCTTCTAGATCCTTTCTAATCTACTATTCCTTTTAAATAATTCAAATTCCACTTATTTTATATTTCAAATCCCAATCTAATAAAAACTTTTTTATATCACTTTTCCAAGCTCCACTGGATTCAAATGTATATAGTTTTTTATGTAACACGCTACTTTCTCCTCAATAAAACTTTGTTTCAACATATCCTAAGGAAACAAATTATCCTGTTGTTTTTATTCGTGATGTATTTTTTTAATTCTTTTCAATACGTTACATGAAATTTTATGTATGATCTTAACTCCCAAATGCCTAAATGTTTGTTATTATATTAATGATGAGGGAATGCAAAGAAAGGAATTAAGTATATGATGGAAAGAAACATTTTAATTATTGATGATGATAAAGAAATTGTAGAATTACTAGCCGTTTATTTACGAAATGAAGGCTACAGCATTTATAAAGCATATGATGGTGATGAAGCGTTACACATGCTCTCACTTTATCAGATTGACCTTATGATATTAGATATTATGATGCCAAAACGAAATGGACTAGAAGTTTGCCAGCAAGTTAGAGAAGAAAATACGGTACCTATTCTTATGCTAAGTGCAAAAGCCGAAGATATGGATAAAATCCTAGGTCTTATGACAGGTGCAGATGATTATATGATTAAGCCCTTTAATCCATTAGAATTAATAGCTAGAGTTAAAGCGCTATTACGTAGATCTTCATTCCAACAAGTTACATCACTTAATGATGATGGTATTATTCGCATCCGCTCTGTTGAAATACATAAACATAATCATACTGTGAAAGTGAATGGAGAGTATATTAAACTTACATCTATTGAATTTGATATCTTATATTTACTTGCCAGCAATACTGGTAGAGTATTTAGTTCAGAGGAAATATTTGAACGAGTTTGGAATGAGGATGGTTATGGTTCCAATAAAACTGTAATGGTTCATATTAGTAACCTAAGAGAAAAACTTGAAACAGGAACGAATGGTGAAAAACTCATCCATACTGTTTGGGGAGTAGGTTATAAAATTGAGAAATGAGACATTTGACATATTAAAAGTCATTCCGAAATGGAAAATTGTTTTTTGGCTTTTAATATCTATTTTGCTTACACCAATTACCGAGGTTGTCATATCCCGTCTTGTTACGAGTGTAATTGACAGTTCCCTTACATTAACGGCATTAAGTGGAGAATTTGTCAGAATCGTCGGCTACGAAAAGTATATGGGATTAAAGGAGTCTCTTTGGACAATGATGGGATCCTATCTGTTTTTATTCTCAATTTTTTCATTCTATGTTTATATTTTCTATCGTCACGAAAAAAAACTATATTATGAAGTATGCATAAAGCAAATGATTGACGAAATTCGTTATATTGCGGATGGTAATTTTAATCATAAAGTATCTATTTTACAACATAATTATTTAGAAGACTTAGCAACTGGTGTCAATCACATTGTAGAGCAGTTAAAAGTTTCAATTGAAGAAGAACGTCAAACTGAACAAGCCAAAAGTGAACTCATCACAAATGTATCACATGACTTACGGACACCGCTAACATCCATAGTTGGCTATGTTAATCTCATACATCATGATAATTACAGAGATGAAGTAGAATTACGTCATTATATTCAAGTTATTTATGACAAAGTAAATCGATTAAACATGCTAATGAATGACTTATTTGAGTATACGCGTGTTCAAAATAACGAGTTACAACTAAATACTGTACTTATTGATATAATTGAACTACTTGGTCAACTATCTGTTCAATTTCGTATGCAATTCCAGGAAGCCAATATTGAGTGTAGACTTTCATTTCCACCAGAAAAACTTATGGTCCTTGCTGATGGAGATAAATTAGTACGTGTATTTGAGAACTTAATTATGAATGCTATAACGTATGGTAATGATGGGAAATTTATTGATATAACAGCTTATCAAGACGGAAACATGATTGTAATCGATATTACAAATTACGGACAGCCTATCCCAAGTACAGATTTAGCACATATTTTTGAACGCTTCTATCGTGTTGAAAAATCCCGTTCTGCATACACGGGAGGATCAGGCCTTGGATTAGCGATTGCAAAAAGTATTGTGGAGATTCACGATGGAACGATTGAGGTATATAGCGATACTGAACAAACAACATTTACTGTGAAGCTTCTTTCATATAAGCAATAAAAAGCATTTATCTCAACAACTAAAAATCCACTAAAAAAATCACCTATTAGAACAAGAAAAGTACTATATTCTAAATATAATAGTGATTTTGTTGTGTTGATTGATAAACCCCATGGAAAAATTCCATGGGGTTTTATTTCCGATCTATCAACTTATCACTATCAATATAAAGAATAAAAACCTAGAATGTACGCATTTCACATGGATTGTAGCTATGGCACGCCAGATGGGTTATGAGCCTCCAAATACAGATGTTTTAGGGACTAAAGAATAGTGAGAAATAAACAAACTGATTTGGAATCAGTTTGTTTATTTAAGTAGATTGTATTAAATAACAGTTTGTACCTGCGAAAGTTGATTTTTTTCAATAATTCCAAATGATTCTTCACTTTCCCCCACTGTACTTAAGAAAATTCTCCACCTCTAACTGTTACTTCCACTTCGTAATTTACTTCTACGTTAAATAAATTGAAAAAATTTACTCTTTAAGAATTCCTAATTTATCCATTACTAATTCATTCCTGTCCTCTACTACTAAATCTTCTTTATGTTTAAATGTGAGTGAAAATACATGTTTATTTCCTCATGATGACCATAATTATCCAAAATTTATATATTCCTTATAATTCTTTAGAAATTCTTTACCTTTTCTTTCCTCCTAGTTAAAGATTAATTTTTACACTAGTAATATCGATATACAAGGAGGATAGCTTATGCAACATTTTAAGAATTTGGTGCTTCTTATATTGTCTTTTCTTATTACTGCAATTCTTGTTTTTTATTTTTATTTCTATGTAAACGGACCTTCAATTAAAGCGAAATCAGCTATTTTAATAGATGCAACATCAGAAGAGATTGTATATAAAAAAAATGAAGATACCCCTTTCTCCTCAGCAAGTTTATCAAAAATGATGACAGAGTATATTGTGTTAGAACAAATACAAAAAGGAAAAATCAAGTGGGATGATCGTGTGAAAATAAGTAATTCTTCCATTCAAATGGAAGGAAATAATATCGATATAACTTTTGAAGATCAAATAACGATTCGAGATTTGTTTCATGCAATGGTTCTTGCATCTGATAATAGTGCGGCCGTATTTTTAGCAGAACATATTTCAAAAAGCGAACAAGACTTTACGAATTTAATGAATGAAAAAGCGACACAATTAGGATTATCTAATAAAACGTATTTTGCAAATGCAACCGGCGTAATAAATAAACAAAAAGAATCTAAAATAACAGCCTTAGATGCCTCGAAACTAGCCCAGCATTTAATAACGGATTATCCTATGATATTAGAAATCACCCAATTAACTTCTTATCAATTCACCTTCAAAGATATACATGTTTTCAATACAAATAAAATGTTGTATTCACTTGATAGTAAAATAAAATTCAAAGGAGTCGATGGTTTACAAACTAGCTTTTCAAATCCTGCTGGATATAGTTTTGCTAGTACAGCAAAACAAGGAAACAAGAGGTTTATTTCGATTGTAATGGAGGCAAATGGAGAAAATAGTGCTTTTATCGAAACAAAAAAACTATTTACTTATGGTTCCGAGCCTACTCACCTTCCATCTCTTCAATCTGTTAAGGATTATTTGATATCGTGGATATCTCTGCTTCAGTTTAAAAATCTATTTTTACAAACAATAATAATTTTTGTTATTATTGCCATTTCACTATTCGTACATATACGAAAAAAAGATTCAGAGGATTTTTAACTAAAAAGCCTCTTTCACATAAAAAAACCGGCTTGTATTTTCTAAAAAAGTCGGTTTTCCTTATTTCCCTTTTTTCTTTTCATAGTATAATTCATCTGCATACTTCTTATTTGTTCCCTTTAAATATGCCAAAATAATTTGAGGTCTCTTTACTAAAGTCCAATCACCATGCTCATCAAATTTTCTACAAGATGTTGTCATATAAGCTTTTTTAATGGTAGTAAAGCTTTTTCCATGGATCTTACCGTATTTTTTTAAACGCATTGCAAATTCCGCATCTTCAGCCATTAATAAATCCTCATTAAAACCACCAATAGCTTCAAAATCCTTTCTATAACACCAAAACATTCCGACAGAAACGAATCCATATTTGAAAATGAGAGGAATAATTAACAATAATCCTGAAACAATAATTCCTAATGAAATACGTTCAAATTTCCCTTTTACTCCCCCTCCTATATATTTTCCAGTTTCTAAATGCTTATCTATTTCTCTTAACATATTCTCACTCATCCAGCTATCAGCATCAATTGTAACAATGATTTCTCCTCGAGCTATTTTCGCCCCAGCATTTCTAATTTTAGATAGGTTCTTATTCTCATCTTGTAAAGTTATACAATGATAAGATTGTGCAATTTCTTCTGTGCAATCACTACAACGATTTAATACAACAATTACCTCGACTTGATTTTTATAAAATTTGGATGCAACCACAATGGAATCAAGACATCTACCAATATATTTTTCTTCATTGTGTGCAGGTATGATAATGGAAAACTTAACATCTTGTTCACCATCTGTTCCGACAAAACAACCATTTCTATCCATATCATATCTCTCCTATGTAAACTTTATTTATCAATTCATTTTCTTACTATATTTACAACCGACTTATTACGCCGTTGTTTATTCAAGTTGTACTATGAACAAAGCCTTACTATTTTTGAAATGATTGAAGTCTATAAAACAAAAAGTTTTTTCTTAATGTATGTACTTTTTCAAAAAAACACCAAGGTATAGGACTCACATCTAATATCTTGGTGTTTTCGCTTTATATCTTCATTTCATTTACATGAATTTTATTTAGTCAATTTTTATCACAACTTTTCCGATTAAAATGTCTCGATTTAAGCGTGACAATCCTACTCTCGATACTTTCATCTCTGTATTATCTTTCAGAATAATCAATTTCTCCTCATGCTGTTTTAACATCCTCAAAATTTCTGATTTACTATCTTTTTCAAAATCATTCGTCCACTTAAACATTTTCATTAACATTTTAAATGTGGGCTTATAGTTAGCCTTTTCCAGGTTAAGTAACTGCAAAATAAATCTTTTTATTATTCTGACTATCCTCTTCACTACACTTACATCTAAGAATATGATTAAATCTGCTTTTTGAAAGCTTTGCGATACCCATTTATGATGGGCACCTTCAATAATCCAAGCATTTGAATTTACAATATTGTAAAGTTGTTCATCTCTTTCCTTAGGTGTATTTCTTATATCTCCATTTTTAGTCCTTCTCCAAACAACATTATCTAGCTCATAATAAGGAATATTTAATTGATAAGATAATGCTCTTGCTAAGGTTGTTTTTCCACTTCCAACAGAACCAATGATATGAATTTTATTAGGTATAATACTTTTCAAAACAACCACCACTTTATAGATTTTTACAAAATAGAATTCCCAGCTTCTTTCATTAAACCTCTTCTAATTAAATTTGCTGACACAGGCTGAAGATTCAATTGTCTTGCCCAAATAGATAATTGACCAATATGATGGATCTCATGAGCAATCACATGACGTAGAACCTCGCCATATTTGAACGTCTCATCAGTCCATGAGGCTGTTAATATTTTATTCTCTAAATTACTTGACCATGTTTGTGTAAAGTCTTCCATTTTAGTTCGAAAGGAATCAGAAAGCTGCTTCACTTTTTCTAGCGTTCTATAATCTTCAAACTTCAGTTCGAAATCTGCTTTCCCTTGAAGCGCACGTATCCTGCTATACTCTACATCTACAATATGAAATAAAGTTTCTAAAATACTCCCTACTCCTCCAACACGTTTACAGAGTAAATCTTCTTCCGAAATCTGTTTACACCATTCAAACCATTGATCTCTTACTTGCCAATTGTATCGAAATAAAGTTTCCACTAAATATCGCTCCTTTTAATATGTATCCAGTTAATACCATTATATTACTTATACAGAAAATTCTTTTATTTTATAGTACTATTTTGTATAAAGAGCGCTATCCAAGAACATATCAATAGAGTATTCGTTTGAAAGATAAATAGCTATTTATACCTGAGCACTTAAAAGAAACTAAATTAGATTTTTATAATTTTTCCAATTAGTTTAATATCTTCTCCATCAGTTACATCATATCATTTTAAGATAAATTTTAGTTACATTCTATTAAACCATTCATATTCCAAAATACTCATTTCCCACAAATTCCAATATTCATCTCCTATTTTCCTCGCATCTCTTAATAACCCTTCTTTTACAAATCCCACTTTTTCATAGCATGTAATAGCAGCTGAATTAAAATCGAACACTCCGAGAGAGACTCTATGTAATTTTAATTGTACAAATGCAACATTGAGCACTGCTTCCATCATCTTTTTCCCAATAGATTTTCCCCTCATACTTGTATCACCAACCAAAACTTTCCCAATTCTTGCAGATTTATTTATTCGGTCAATTTTTCCAAGTGAAATATGCCCAATAACCTTTTTCGTTTCTTGATCTATCACTTTATAAACAAATACATTTGCATTTTCATAATTTGCATTCGCTATATACTTCTCTAATTGTTTGTTCTGTAATGGGTATGAAAATGCCGGACCGCCCCATTGTAATAAAAACTCTTCCGAATCAATCCAATCTATAAGTTGCTTAAAATTGTTTCTTTCAAAATACTCAAGTTTGATCATTTCCCCTGACTCCTTTTAAGATTTCAAGCTCGATAATTCTTCCCTAACTCTTCTCCTATTGAAAAATAATGTCTAAAATTATAAAATAACGGACTCCATTTTTGCGGATCAATATGGTTTTCCCCTTTTATTATCTCTTCATGCGCATGTACATGAACAACCTCGGTTTCAACAATTGCAAAGAAAGGATCATATTCTGGAATCCTAATTTGTTTTACGTTTGCTTCGATTTGTAGTGGGCATTCTTTAATACGTTGTGGCTTTACTGACTGTGAATCCAATGGTGTAAAACCAGCCATTGTAAATTTATCTTTTTGATATGTATACCCCATTTCTTGTTTATAAACTGGGACATGTTTTACTCCAGTATAGGGTGCGATTTTTTCTACTTGTTTCCACTGCAATGCAGAAGGGAAATTAATAACACATTCTCTACTCCTTTCAAGATTTCCAACCGATTTCCCTCCCAAACCAATGCCTAAAATCATATATTTTCCTAATGCCCATGAAGAAGACATTGGACTGATATTTGTTGTCCCATCTTCATTTAATGTTGATAATAAATAAATTGGCATTCCATAATATAAAATCTTTGGCTGTATCTCTTTGCCTAATAGTTTACTTATTTCCGAATTCATATTATCACTCCTAATTTTGATTCTTTATCTGTATTGTAAAACATAAAAACTTCCATTATCATCGAAATATGGATGTAAAAAAGGAGTGAAGAGGATGAATGAAAATATAGCGAAAATCGCTTCCTTAATTAGTGATACATCACGAGCAACTATCTTGGTTCACCTTATGGATGGGCGCGCCCATCCCGCTACTGAATTAGCACATGTTGCAAAAATCAAACCACAAACAGCCAGTTTTCATCTCAATAAATTATATGAGGCACAAATTGTTGAAGTAGAAAAGCATGGCAGACATCGTTATTACAAATTGGCAAATCATGAGCTAGCAGAATCACTAGAAAAGCTATTATACATTGCCCCTTGCGAACCAATTCGATCTTTTAAACAAGCAAAAGAAAATAAAGAAATTCAATATGCAAGAACATGCTATGATCATTTAGCAGAAAAATTAGGAGTTGAGATTACAAATGCTTTATTAAATAAACAAATATTAATAAAAAAGGATACTGAATTTACAGTAACAAAAGTCGGTGAAGCATTTTTTTCAGATTTCGGTGTGAACTTAGAACGATTACACAATAAAAGACGTGCATTCTCCAGATGTTGTTTAGATTGGACCGAGAGACAACACCATATTGCAGGTGCACTGGGAAATGCAATTCTGGTACGAATGTTAGAACAAAATTGGATTACTAAGTTCGAACAATCAAGAGCGATACACATAACTTCATTAGGACAGCAAAAAATTTATGAAACTTTTTCTATAAAACTTTAGTTTTATAGATGAACAATTCCCATATTTATAGACTTATACATGAATTATTCGGCAAAGGAACTACAAAATTAATCTTTATTTCAATTTGGCATAGATAATGTATGTGCTTTTCATTCATATTAAAGGAGATTCTCAATACAAAAAATCTATCCATCATAAAACAAGACATGAGCCCCTTTTATACGGGGCTCAT
>NZ_CM000745.1:2178591-2187853 GCF_000161455.1 Bacillus pseudomycoides DSM 12442 | reverse complement strand
TTTGCAAACGAACTTGCTAACACTTATATGAAATAGATATAAATTATCACTGATATGTCACTGATATATAGTTATAATAAAAAGAGACAATACAAACTAACCTTGCTTAGAATACTCATTGTAGTACAATTTATATTATATGGATTAACGCCGCGGAGGTAATAAAATGCGACAATTTGCTAAACCAACAGTTGTTGTAAGTAAATGTCTAGAATTTGGTGCTTGCCGTTATAATGGAGATTTGATTCATGATGTGACTATTCGAAATCTACAGCCGTTTGTTACATTTATTCCGGTATGCCCTGAAGTGGAAATTGGATTAGGAATTCCACGTGAGACAATTCGGATTATCGAAGATAGTGGCATTCATAAGCTTGTACAGCCTTCGACAAGAAAAGATGTTACAGAGAGGATGCAACGGTTTTCTGATCAATTTTTAAGTACTTTACTGGATGTTGATGGTTTTATTTTAAAAAATCGTTCCCCAAGTTGCGGAACTAGAGATGTGAAAATTTATACAGGATATGAAAAATCACCAGTAAAAGAGAAGGGTGTTGGATTTTTTGGTGGAGCTGTACTAAAAAAATTTTCGCATATTGCAGTAGAAGAAGAAGGTAGATTGTCGAATTTTATTATTCGTGAACATTTCTTTACGAGGTTGTTTACAATGGCCCATTTCAAAACAATAAAACAGAGTAAAACTCTGAAAGAATTAGTATCATTTCAGTCAGATCATAAATATTTATTTATGGCATATAATCAGGTGAAACAAAAAAAATTAGGCCGTATTATTGCAAATCATGCAAAGGATAATATTGAAAATATCTTTGAAAATTACGAAAAAACCTTGTATGAATTATTGAAGCGAACACCTCGCTATACATCGAATATAAACGTATGTCAGCATATTTTTGGATACTTTAAAGATAAGCTAAACAAGCAAGAAAAAGAGTATTTTTTAACGCTACTTCAAAAATATGCAGATAAGAAAATACCTCTTAGCAATTTACTTGTAGTTTTAAAGTCGTGGGTCTTACGTTTTGAAGACCACTATTTATTACGACAAACATATTTTGAACCGTACCCTGAAGCATTAGTAGAAATTTCAGATTCCGGAAAAGGAAGAGATTATTAAAGAAAAAGCCACATAATTCGACACTGTTATTCCTATGTTGTTGTAGAACAATGTAGGAATTTTTTTGTGCATGAGTACAGATTCTGTTTTAAAATTAAGTTATGACAGAATTATAACAATTATCTAACTACTATTCTTGTCTTTTAAAAGCAATGTTTGTAGTACAGACTCGCACGCTGTCGAAACTCAATATTCGATAAGGGGTGTGTAGCGGAATGGAATTTACTCTAACTCGCGAAAAACAAATGATTAAAGAAATGGTACGAGACTTTGCTGAAAAGGAAGTTGCACCAAAAGCTGTGTATTATGATAAAACAGCTGAATTTCCATACGAAACGTTTCAAAAAATGGGCGAACTGGGATTATTAGGAATTCCATTCACGGAAGAGTATGGAGGTTCTGGCGGCGATACTCTATCGTATGCGTTAGCTGTTGAAGAAATTGGCCGTGCTTGTGGCGGTACAGGTTTAAGTTATGCTGCAACAATTTCATTAGGTGCTTCTCCAATTTATTACTTTGGTACAGAAGAACAAAAGCAGAAGTATTTAGTTCCAATGGCATCTGGAAAAACATTAGGTGCTTTTGGTTTAACTGAACCGAATGCTGGATCCGATGCAGGTGGCACACAAACAAAAGCATTTTTAGATGGTGATGAATATGTGATTAGCGGTGAGAAGTGTTGGATTACGAATGCAGAGTATGCAAATACAATCATTGTAACCGCTATCAATGGTGTCGAAGAAAATGGAAAAAAACGTATTTCTGCATTTATTGTGCCGACAACAAGTAAGGGATTAACGATTTCAAGTCCATACGATAAGATGGGTGTTCGTGCCTCTAATACTTGTGAAATCGTACTTGATGGTGTTCGTGTACCGAAAGAGAATATTCTTGGTGATGTAAATAAAGGATTTAAACAATTCTTATATACACTTGATGGAGGGCGTATTTCAATTGCAGCATTAGCTGTAGGAATTGCACAGTCTGCTTTTGAGCGTGCACTTCAATATGCAAAAGAGCGTCAGCAATTCGGAAAAACGATTTCTAATTTCCAAGCGATTCAATTTAAACTGGCTGATATGGCTACTGAAGTGGAATTGGCGCGTAATTTAGTACATAAAGCGGCTTGGTTAAAGGATCATGATAAACCTTTCGGTAAAGAAGCGGCTATGGCAAAGTTATTTGCATCTGAAGCAGCAAGTCGTATTGCGAATCAAGCAGTGCAAATTCATGGTGGATATGGTTATATGCGTGAATATGAAGTAGAGCGTCATATTCGTGATGCGAAGCTTTTAGAAATTGGTGAAGGAACTTCTGAAATTCAACGTCTCGTAATCGCAAGACATTTAGGGTGTAGATAAAAGGAGGATTCACTATGTTTCAAAAAATATTAATCGCTAATCGTGGCGAAATTGCAGTTCGAATTATAAAAACATGTCAAAAACTTGGAATTCCTACAGTTGCTATTTATTCAGAGGCAGATGAAAATGCACTTCATGTAAAACTAGCAAATGAGGCTTATTTGGTTGGTGGCCCACGTGTCCAAGAGAGCTATTTAAATCTCGAAAAGATTATAGAAATTGCTAAGAAAACAAATACTGAAGCGATTCATCCAGGATATGGATTGTTATCAGAAAATCCTTCCTTCGCGGTTCGCTGTAAAGAAGAAGGAATTGTATTTATTGGTCCTTCTGAAGAAATCATTGCTAAGATGGGAAGTAAAATCGAGTCACGTCTGGCAATGCAAGAAGCAAATGTTCCAGTTGTACCAGGAATCACAACGAATATTGAGACTGCTGAAGAAGCGATTGGAATTGCAAAACAAATTGGTTATCCATTAATGCTGAAGGCATCCGCGGGCGGCGGGGGCATTGGAATGCAGTTGATGGAAACTGAGCAAACGCTCACCAAAGCATTCGAGAGCAATAAAACGCGTGCACAAAACTTTTTTGGTAATGGTGAGATGTACTTAGAGCGATACATTGCAGATGCGCATCATATTGAAATTCAACTTTTAGCTGATACACATGGCAATACAGTTTATTTATGGGAACGTGAATGCTCTGTACAACGCCGGAATCAAAAAGTAATTGAAGAAGCACCGTCTCCATTTTTAGATGAAGAAACACGTAAAGCGATGGGGAAAGTTGCTGTACAAGCAGCAAAAGCTCTTGGCTATACAAATGCAGGTACGGTTGAATTTCTTGTGGATGATAAGAAAAACTTCTATTTCTTAGAGATGAATACAAGGTTACAAGTGGAGCATCCTGTTACTGAAGAAATTACTGGTCTAGATCTTGTTGAACAACAATTACTCATTGCGTCTGGTGAAAAGCTTTCCTTTACGCAGGAGGATATAAATCGTAGTGGTCATGCCATTGAAGCACGTATTTATGCAGAAGATCCAAAAACATTTTTCCCATCACCTGGGAAGATTACGGACCTAACGTTACCAGAAACAGTGCGTATTGATCACTTTTTAGAAAATAATGTTACAATCACACCGTTTTACGATCCGATGATTGCAAAAGTGATTGCTCATGGTGAAACGCGTGAAGAAGCAATTGAAAAATTACAGGATGCACTTCAAAACTTGAAAGTAGAAGGCATTAAGACAAATACATCCATGCTATTGCAAGTGCTAGAAGATGAAGTGTTCCAAAGTGGTATTTATACAACAGGTTTTGTAACAAAACAACTTGTAAAAAAATAAGGTTTATGAATATTAAAGGGGGAAAAAATGATGACAAAAGTATATGCATCGATGGCAGGTAATGTTTGGAAAATTGTTGTGGGAATAGGAGATACAGTAGAAGAAGAACAGGATGTCGTCATTTTGGAATCTATGAAAATGGAAATTCCAATCGTTTCAGAAGAAGCTGGGACAGTTATGAAAATAAATGTGCAAGAGGGCGATTTTGTTAATGAAGGAGATGTATTGGTAGAGATTGAATAGGGAGAAGAAGGGGTGAAATGTATTGAAGCTACCTACTTTTGCTGTCATTAAAGAAGTGGGACCACGTGATGGTTTGCAAAATGAAAAGAAAATTGTTGGCACAAAAGATAAAGTGAAATGGATTCAATTACTTTCAGAAGCTGGATTATCATATATTGAAGTTTCCTCTTTTGTTCACCCGAAATGGGTTCCTGCTTTAGCTGATGCGAGTGATGTATTTACAGAGTTAAAGCGGAATTCAGATATTACATATGCTGCGCTTGTTCCAAATCAAAATGGTTTGGAACGAGCTCTTTTGCAAAATGTAGATGAGGTGAATGTTTTTTTATCAGCGAGTGAATCACATAATAAAAGCAATATTAATAAGTCTATTAAAGAAGCATTATCTGTCATCCAAGATATTACAAAGCAAGCAGAGTTTGCAGGTAAAAGAGTAAGAGGTTACGTTTCTACTGTATTTGGTTGTCCTTATGAAGGAGATGTGAGCATTGATGCTGTAGACGAGTTATGTAATCAACTCTTCTCATATGGTATTTATGAAGTCTCGTTGGGAGACACGATTGGTGTAGCAAATCCATTGCAAGTAGAGCGAGTATTGGAACATTTACTTAAAAAATATGATTCTTCTCAATTTGCGATGCATTTTCATAATACCTACGGGATGGCGCTTGCAAACGTCGTTCAGTCATTGGAATACGGTGTTACGACATTTGATAGTTCCTGTGGTGGGCTTGGTGGTTGTCCGTATGCACCAGGGGCATCAGGTAATGTCGCGACTGATGATTTAGTACATATGCTCCACAAAATGGGCGTACAAACAAATATAAATGAAGAAAATTTATTAAAGGCTAGTCAATTTATTCAAAGCAAGCTAAATATTCAATTGCCAAGTCATGTGTATAAAGCATTGCAACATAAAACAATAAGTAGGTGATAAAATGCTACAATTACAAAACATTTCAGTAGATTATGTAACACCGCATATCGTAAAAATAACATTAAATCGCGAACGGCAAGCAAACTCATTATCTCTTGCACTATTAGAAGAGTTGCAATCTACATTAAATCATATTAATGAAGAAGCCGATGTTCGCGTTGTCATTTTAACAGGCTATGGTGAAAAAGCATTTTGTGCCGGAGCTGATTTAAAAGAACGTGCCAATATGAATGAGGAGCAAGTACGTCATGCAGTTGGGATGATTCGTTCTACAATGGATATGGTTGAGCAATTATCACAACCTGTTATTGCTGCAATAAATGGAATTGCACTTGGTGGTGGTACCGAGTTAAGTTTAGCGTGTGATTTTAGAATTGCGGCAGAAACAGCAAGCCTTGGACTCACTGAAACATCTCTAGCTATCATCCCAGGAGCTGGTGGGACGCAGCGTCTCCCAAGACTAATTGGTGTTGGCAGGGCAAAAGAATTAATTTATACAGCAAGACGTATTTCAGCGCATGAGGCGAAGGAATATGGAATGGTAGAGTTTGTGGTACCAGCTAACTTACTAGAAGAAAAAGCAATTGAAATTGCAAGAAGCATTGCGAGTAATGGACCAATTGCTATTCGATTAGCAAAAGAAGCAATCTCAAATGGGGTACAAGTAGATTTGCATACCGGATTACAAATGGAAAAGCAGGCGTATGAAGGTGTAATCCATACGAAAGATCGATTAGAAGGACTACAAGCATTTCAGGAGAAACGTAAACCAGTGTATAAGGGGGAGTAAATGTGCTAGAACAAAAACAACAATCGAATGCATTTCAAGAACGTGTTGAAACAATTAAACAAGGTGGGGCACCAAAATATCATGAACAAAATAAAGCAAAAGGAAAAATCTTTGTTCGAGATCGCTTAGCTCTTCTATTTGATAATGGTGAATATGTAGAAGATGCATTATTTGCTAATTGTGAGCAAACAGGCTTACCGGCAGATGGTGTTGTAACTGCTACTGGTAAAATACATGGTCGTACTGTATGTGTCATGGCAAATGATTCAACAGTTAAAGCAGGGTCTTGGGGTTCTCGAACTGTTGAAAAAATCTTACGCATTCAAGAAACAGCTGAAAAGTTACGTGTACCACTTTTTTATCTTGTTGATTCTGCAGGTGCTCGTATTACTGACCAAGTTGAAATGTTCCCAGGGCGCCGCGGTGCGGGACGCATTTTTTATAACCAGGTGAAGCTATCAGGTAAGGTACCACAAATTTGTTTATTGTTTGGTCCTTCTGCAGCTGGAGGTGCTTATATTCCTGCTTTCTGTGACGTTGTCATGATGGTTGAAGGAAATGCTTCTATGTATTTAGGTTCTCCGCGTATGGCTGAAATGGTTATTGGTGAAAAAGTAACACTAGAGGAAATGGGCGGCGCTCGTATGCATTGCTCGGTATCAGGATGCGGAGATGTATTATGTAAGACAGAAGAAGATGCGATTGCTCAAGCAAGACAATATATTTCATATTTTCCAAGTAACTATCAAGAAAATGCTCCTATGACTAAGCCTCAAGAACCAAAACAGTTCGAAAAAACGTTAGAACAAATCATCCCAGAAAATCAAAATGCTCCTTTTAATATGAAAGATCTTATTAATCGTATTATCGATGAAGGTTCTTTCTTTGAAGTGAAAAAATTATTTGCACAAGAACTTATTACAGGATTAGGCCGAATTGATGGGAAGCCTATTGGTATTGTTGCAAATCAACCGCGTATGAAAGGCGGTGTATTATTCCACGATTCTGCTGATAAAGCAGCGAAGTTTATTAATTTATGTGACGCATATCATATTCCATTATTATTCCTTGCGGATGTACCTGGATTTATGATTGGAACGAAAGTTGAGAGAGCTGGTATTATTCGTCACGGTGCGAAAATGATTTCTGCTATGAGTGAAGCCACAGTACCGAAAATTTCAATCGTTGTTCGTAAAGCATATGGTGCTGGTCTATATGCAATGGCAGGCCCAGCTTTCGAACCAGATTGTTGTTTAGCGTTACCAACGGCTTCCATTGCTGTAATGGGACCAGAAGCTGCTGTTAATGCCGTATATGCGAATAAAATCGCAGCATTACCAGAAGAAGAGCGTGCAAGCTTCATTGCAGAAAAACGTGAAGAGTATAAAAAAGATATCGATATTTATCGCCTAGCATCAGAAATGGTGATTGATGGTATTGTTCATCCGAATGATTTACGTGAAGAACTAAAGAAGCGTTTCGAAATGTACATGAGTAAATATCAAGTGTTTACAGATCGAAAACATCCAGTGTATCCAGTATAAAAGCCCTATTAAGGGCTTTCTTGTTCGAAAAATGAGGAGGGGAAAACATTGAAACAAGCCGTTTGGTTTCCAACAGAAGAATATAAAGATAAAACACGTCTATATGGGTGGATGAAATCGCTTGGCTATGAAGATTATGAAGCATTTTATAACAAGTCAATTGAAGAAACTGGATGGTTTTGGGGAGAAGCGGAACGTGCAGTTGGTTATCAATGGATGAAGCCGTATACAGAAGTATTAGATTTAGAAAACGGTACACCATTCGCTCAGTGGTACACTGAGGGAACGTGTAATGTAGTAGAATCTGCTTTATCTCGTTGGCTTGCAGATGAAGAAACAAAACAACAACCTGCTCTCATGTACGAAGGGGAAAACGGAACAACAAAATCATTTACATATGAAGAGCTCGATAGCTGGGTGAGCCGAGTTGCAAATGGACTAAAGAATTCCGGAATTGAGAAAGGTGATCGCGTAACGATTTATATGCCAATGATTCCTGAAACAGTTGTTGCCATGCTGGCAGTAATGAAAATAGGTGCGATTATTTCTCCGATTTTTTCAGGATTTGCTTCTGATGCAGTCATGACGCGCGTACAGGCAGCAGGATCCAAAATGATTATTACAGCGGATGGATTCTCGCGCCGTGGTAAAATCGTTTCTTTAAAAGATGAGGTGGATAAAGCGTGTGAACAATGCCCGTCTGTTGAGAAAGTTGTCATTGTTCGTCATGCTGGAAATGATTTTACACCTCATAATTATGATCTTTCATGGAGCGTTTTAGAAAAAGAAAAACCACTTACACATGCTGAAGAAATGAAAAGTGATGACCCGCTTATGCTCATTTATACATCTGGGACGACTGGTAAGCCAAAAGGAACAGTACACACGCACGCCGGATTTCCTCTGAAATCTGCATTTGATGCAGGGTTTGGTATGAATATTAAGCAAGGTGATCGTGTATTATGGGTTACTGATATGGGCTGGATGATGGGACCGTTCTTATTATTTGGTTCACTTATTAATGGTGCAACAATGGTAATGTATGAAGGTGTTCCAGATTATCCGGAAGCAGATCGATTATGGGAAACGATTGATCGATATCAAATTACGCATCTTGGGATTTCACCAACATTAATTCGAGCATTGATGGCAAAAGGTGATGAGTATGTAAAGAAACATTCCCTAGCAAGTTTAGAAGTTTTTGCATCAACAGGTGAACCTTGGAATCCTGACCCTTGGATGTGGCTTTTTGAAACAGTTGGTAAAGGGAAGGTGCCAATTTGTAATTATTCAGGTGGAACAGAAATTTCTGGTGGGATCTTTGGAAACGTTTTAGTTAAACCAATTGCACCGATTAGTTTCAATGCATCTTTACCTGGAATGGCAGCTGTTGTATTAGATGAACAAGGTAATCCAATTCGTGATGAAGTTGGAGAATTATGTTTAGAAAAACCATGGGTCGGAATGACAAAAAGCTTCTGGGGAGATGACGAGCGCTACGTTAATACGTATTGGTCACGTTTTGAAAATAAGTGGGTGCACGGTGATTGGGTAATCTATGACGGAGAGCAATATATCATTACAGGACGTTCTGATGATACATTAAATATTGCCGGGAAGCGTATTGGACCAGCGGAATACGAATCAATTCTTGTAAAGCATCATGATGTAATAGAAGCAGCAGCAATTGGTGTACCAGATGAAGTAAAAGGCGAAGTTTGTCACTGCTTCATTGTTTTACGTGAAGGAACTATATTTACACATGAATTAAAGATAGAGTTATTAAATTTAGTAAACTCTCACATTGGAAAAGCGTTATGTCCAAAGGATATTCATGTTGTAGAAGACTTACCGAAAACACGCAATTCTAAAGTAATGAGACGAGTAATTAAAGCAGCTT
>NZ_CM000745.1:2178104-2178491 GCF_000161455.1 Bacillus pseudomycoides DSM 12442 | reverse complement strand
CTCCATTAAAGCGCCCTATAGTTTAATGACTTGATTTACTGATTATATCTTCAATCACTCACTTTGAACTATATAGATATAGTTTTTGTTGCAACTGTTTGTTGAAATGCCTTATCATGCTCAACAATAACCATTGTGGGATTAAATTGTTGAATAAGCTCTTCAATCTGCATACGCGAATAAATATCAATAAAATTTAATGGTTCATCCCATATATATAAATGAGCTTTCTCACATAAACTTTTAGCGATAAGTAGCTTTTTCTTTTGTCCACCAGAATAATGAAATATATCTTTCTCAAATTGAATTCGGTCAAAATCCATCTTACGTAGGATGGATTTAAATAACGTCTCATCAATCTCGTGCTCTTCAATAAAGTCCGATAAC
>NZ_CM000745.1:2113972-2178004 GCF_000161455.1 Bacillus pseudomycoides DSM 12442 | reverse complement strand
ATATAGATTTGGAATTAATCCTTGTAGAACAGAATGAATATTTGGGCGGGAAAATTCACAGTGTGAAAGAAAAAGATTTCATCCTGGAAACAGGAGCCGATTCAATCGTTGCACGAAATGAAAATGTTATGCCATTTGTAAAAGAACTGCAATTAGAAGATGAAATGGTATATAACGAAACAGGTATTTCTTATATTTACTCAAATGATACGTTACATCCGATTCCTGCTGACACAGTATTTGGTATACCGATGAGTGTAGAGTCGTTATTTAGTAGTACGTTAGTTTCAACGAAAGGGAAAATCATTGCGCTGAAAGACTTTATTACAAAGAATAAAGATTTTACGAAAGATACATCACTCGCTGTATTTTTAGAAAGTTTTTTAGGAAAAGAGTTGGTTGAAAAACAGATTTCCCCCGTTCTTTCAGGAGTGTATTCTGGTAAATTGAATGAGCTTACAATGGCTTCTACACTACCATATTTACTTGATTACAAAAATACATACGGCAGTATTATAAAAGGTTTTGAAGTAAATAAAAAACAATTTCAGGCTGCTGGGAATAAGAAGTTTTTATCATTTAAAAATGGACTTTCTACGATTATTAATCGTTTAGAAGAGGAATTAGCTGAGACAGATATACGAAAAGGAGTAACAACGACGAAGGTAAATAGAGTTGATGATGGATATGAAGTTTCTTTTTCAAATCAAGAGACAATAAAAGCGGATTACGTTGTTATAGCTACTCCACATGATGTTGCACAAACATTATTAAGTTCTAATGAATTAGATGATGATTTCAATAAACTAAAAAATTCTTCGTTAATTAGCATTTATTTAGGGTTTGAAATAGCTGATGAACAATTACCGGTAGATGGAACTGGTTTCATTGTTTCAGAAAATAGTGATTTACTTTGTGATGCATGCACGTGGACAAGCAGGAAATGGAAGCATACATCAGATAAACAAAATTTATTGGTGAGATTGTTTTATAAAAGTTCGAATCCTGCTTATGAAAAAATGAAACATAAAAGTAAGGAAGAATTGATTCAAGTTGCCTTATCTGATATTGAGAAAAGCCTTAGAATTCAGGGAGAACCGCAAATTGTTGAAGTTACGGACTGGAAAGATTTAATGCCAAATTATCATTTAGAACATAACCATGCAGTTCAATCTTTAAATGAGAAATTATTAGATGTTTTTCCAAATATGTATCTAGCGGGGGCTTCATACTATGGTGTAGGCATTGGGGCTTGTATAGGAAATGGAAAGAAAACGGCAGAGAAGATTATTGAAGTATTGAATAATCACTTTGAATAACGTAACCTTTATATTTTTGACGAAATCCCTCTCTAGTATAAGAGTGGGATTTCGTCTGTTTTTTACTAAAAATTGTATCTATCGTTTATTCTTTAATTTTGATTAGGGTTTCTGCACGTTTCGTTTTATTTTCTGTAATTGTTAATGTGACGTTACCAGCTTCTTTAAATGAATAAGGGGAGAGTTGATAAACCTCTTTTATGTTATATTTTTCTTTTATTTCTTTTGTGGATGTATTTTTTATTAGGGAAATATTCGGTTTCCAAGTTTCTGTTTTACCAGAAGGGTAGTTTATGATAATTTGAGGTTTTTCTAAACTCAGTGTTTTCCAAGAAGCGAAATAAAGTTCGGTTTCTTTTTCTTTTTTGATTATTTGTTCTGAGAAATAACCAAATTCACCAATATCACCTGAAACGATATATTGTGTATTGTTTAGTTTAATGTCTAGCAAGGAAGGTTGATAAGTGGCTGCGTGATAAAATCCATATGAAAGTGATAATACCGAGGCGATTACAAGCCCAATTATAAATTTTTTCAAGCTGTTTCCTTTGAAACTTGTCATCATCGCCGAGTTTGGTGCGAATCGCTGTGCGAATAAAAAAACAAGTGAAATGAACAAGAGGGCAATGCCTATAAAAATATACATGATTTTCGGTCACCTCCGTTAATACAACTCTTATCTCTGCGTTGAATAATAACGTGATGTATAGTTCACTAATATTTTAACATAAATATCCAATTGATATTGGATATGGGGAAGCTTTCGAGAAACAAATATATATAGTTCATTTTTAAAGAAACATTAATCCTTATTTTTATTTGTTAATTCCATTTTCCGTGTTCCGAATAATAGTAGGAATCCGATTATGGTAATCATAATGATTGCAGTTACTATTAAATCAGTAAACATCAGATTTTGGTTTTGAATTTCTTTTCCGGTAAGTGTTAGAAATACTTGAAAGATAATAATTTAGAGTATTAATTCGGTTAGATTTAAAACGAATTAAATATTGTGTATAAACCGAATAAATTAAGAAAACCATGGGGGAAGCCTGTTTCATCTATTTAGAAAACAGGCTTTTATTTATGATGAAACTTCCGATTGGAGAAGATTTTTCTGATATAATAAATCAGTAAAAAGAAAAACATTAGGAGGATTTCAATGGCATTTCCTGTTTTAGAAACAGAACGGTTACGTTTAGTTGAAATTGATCAATCTTATTGTCAAAAAATATATGAAATTTTTTCGCTTGAAGAAGTAACGCGCTATTATGGAATGAATTCCTTTACAGAATTTGGTCAGGCTTCGCGTATGATTGAATCTTTTTCAAAAAATTTTTTTGAAAAACGTGCAATTCGATGGGGAATTGTATTGAAGGAAACAGGTATTTTAATTGGTACGATTGGATTAAATAATTTACAACTTTGGAGTAAACGTTCTGAGATTGGTTATGATTTACATCCTTCTTACTGGAGAAAAGGCTATGCAACGGAAGCTGTGCAAAAAATCATTACCTATAGTTTTCAGGAGCTAGGGATATTCAGAATCGGTGCAATTACATATCCTGAAAATGTAGCATCTTGTAAGATGTTGTCCAAAATAGGATTTCAGAAAGAAGGACTATTAAGAGGGTATATTCATCAAGGAGATCAACAACGAGATGTATATATATATTCTATTATACGAACAGATATAGAAAAGAACCATGAGATATAGTACGCATGGTTTTTCTTTTATAATTAGATAGTAATGAAAAATAACGAACCCCTCTTATCAAAAGATAAGAGGGGAATGAAGAAATTAACCTAATTTAGGTAATAAACGTTCTCCGCTTTTCATGCTACTTTTACATAAAGGGCATTTTGGCTCTTCTTCAAATGAAAAGTTCTTTCTCATCCATCCTAAACAATCCTCTGATTCACATTCCCAAACAGGGGTTTGTTCTGGTGGTACTTCTGCTACATCGTTCTTTCGATTGCGATACATGTGACCACTCCTTTTATGTAAAAATTTTAATTATATATTAAAAAGGTTGTTAACCGTGCGATGGTAACAACCTTTTTATTGTTTAAATTATAGCTTTACAACGTTTTTAGCTTGAGGTCCGCGGTTGCCTTCTTCAACTTCGAAGCTAACTTCTTGACCTTCGTCAAGAGATTTGAAACCTTCGCCAGTGATAGCTGAGAAGTGAACGAATACATCGCTACCGTCTTCAACTTCGATGAAACCGAAACCTTTTTCGCTGTTAAACCATTTTACTTTACCTGTTAATGTCATGGTAAATGCCTCCTAAAAATAAGAAAAATAAATTACAATATGATCCGTCTTATTTCAACGAAAATAAAAATTCACATATTATCAAAAAACCATTAGGAATACTTATTATTCTTAATAGATGCTTGATAATATGTAAAGTTAAGCTTTTATAAATTTGACCTTAAGACCTATCTTACAACAAATGGTGAGAAATAGCAAGTGTTGGAAGGAAACAGGATATTTTTAAGAGCGAGTGCTTCAATAATGCTATTGGTATAGGGATTTGATTGTATTTCATGTATCTAAGTTTTTTATTAACAAGATTAAAAATATTCACTTTTATGTATTATTCCTGGTTCGAAAATATGTGAAAATACTCCAAATGATTACGAGTGGCATTCCTTGTTGTATTTTTAAATTTATGGATATGAATTTTAAATGGGGATATAAAAGTATAAAAAATAATAAATTTAGTGTAAAATAGGAAGTATTTGTAAGTTATAGAAGGGAAGGGAGGAGTAGTTTTGAATAATAGTCGATTTAAAACAATTGAAGCAGCAAAGGAAGGTCGAAAAAAAGTACACCCAATTTTAGCAGTAATATTATCGATTGTATTTTTAACACTTGGTGAGTTATTCATGCTATTTATGTTGTTTTTACCAAAAGCAGAAACGACATTGATGAAAGGGATTTATGATAACTTAAGGATGTTATTAACATTTGGCGGAGCAATTTTATTTGTATTTTTATGGGTTCGTTTTGTGGAAAAACGTCCATTTTCATCAATTGGTTTTTGGAAAGATAAAGCTTTAAAAAAATACTTACGCGGAGCATTCATTGGGCTTACATTTATAACAATACCCGTTTTAATTTTAGTTTTAAGTGGTTCTGTTACCTTACATATACAACAGATTTCAAGTACAGTCATATTGGGAATGGTAGGTTCTTTAATAGCATTTTTAGTACAAGGTGCCACAGAAGAAATTGTTGTACGTGGTTGGTTATTTCCAGTTATTTCAGTTAGAAGTCGGGTATGGATTGGAGTTGCTGTTACCTCATTACTATTTGGATTTCTCCATCTACTGAATCCAGGCATTACAGTTCTTTCTATATCAAATATCATATTAGTTGGTGTATTCGCAGCGTTTTATGTATTAAAGGAAAATAGTCTTTGGGGTATATGTGCTTGGCATTCTATATGGAACTGGGCTCAATATAATATATATGGTTTTGCGGTAAGTGGTACAACAATATACTCTACACCTCTGTTTAAATCAACAACAAGCGGTCCGAAATCGTTACATGGAGGAACTTTTGGGATTGAAGGAAGTGTAATCACAACAATTATGCTTGCTGTTGCCTGCATTGTATTATGGAGACAATTGTGGGGAAGAAAATTGAAACAACATAATATTGGGTAATTTATGGGGGATAGTTATATTGTGATTAGAACAACATCGTGCATAATGTGAAAAGTAATGAGTATGACTATAACGTTTAAATGTTTGATAGAAGGTTCCTAAGATTAGTATATTTGATTTTTTTATTATGCAACTGTTCTTTGATATGATACAGGATATTTTTTACAATATAAATTTGAGTGTTCTAGATGCCTAAAATCAATATCTTCATGTGGATAAGAATGAAGTTTATTTTGTAATTCATACGTTTCCGTCAAAATGAAGGAATGTTATACCTTTATGTAATAAACTCATTTCAGTCATCTTCTTTACGTACTAATCTAGCACAAATTTAAATGACTTAAAATAAAATGCTTTCTTAATTCAACTGATTTCAAAGGGTATAGTCTGGATAAAGCTAACCGTATTTTGCCGAGCAGAGATGGAGTGTGGAAAAATTCTTATATGAATTTTAGAAAATCATAATCCTTTTACAGAATAATCTTGCAATATGAAACTGAATAGAAATACAATAAAAGGAAACCTATGAAAGATTTTGATCAAATGTTATTTTTGGGGAGAGAATGGATGGAGAATTTTTAAGAAAAAGCATTTTTAAAGAATAATTTATAACAAGTTATTTTTGAAAAACGCAATAGGTAGGAAAAAATGAGTGATAGAATGTTGGGGGGAGGAAATATGTACAATGAAAACACTATTAAAAATACTAGGGATAATTGCTGGAATGGTAGTAATCGGTGTGGCACTTACTTACGGAATTTTATATTATCTCAATCATAGTAAACCAACCGCTAAAAAAACACCAACTGCGGCTCCGGCAGTGGAAGTGTTAGCTGATAGTAAAGTAAAAGCAGAGAATGCAAAACCGCTAGATAATGGTAATTATTCGTTGCCAAATAGTGACTTTAATAAAGGCTTTAAGTGGACTGATGAAAAATTACAAATCGCATTACATGAAATGGCACATCAAAAAGTAAAAGCGGATCAAAAGTGGGGTTATATTTTTATAACGCAAGAACGAATTGAAAGTTTATTGGGGATTGTTAAGAGTAGTGATATGAATCATAAAAATACATATATAGATATTTTAGAAAGATGGAAACAAGGGAAATACGAGAAAGTTGATGCGGATCATAATACGATTTGGAAATTACAAAGCGGTAATCTTGGCGAAGGTAAGGGTGTAATGTCACAAAATGAGCAGAAAGAGTTGATTAATAAAGTCTTCATGCAAAAGGAGACATTCTCAGGAAGCATGTTAATAGCAGGTGGTGAACAAGTTAAAAAATAGTTTTGAAAATTTGATAGATAAGGATAAATACGTAGCGAAATATAAAAGTTCCGCTGCATATTCGCTTTATTTGACATATGAAATAAATGGGAATAAGATTCATATATGAAATAAAAAAGGAAGGCTTTTTCGAATGGATATGAAAAAAAGAGAATTATATGGAAATATTCGAGATGTCTATCATCAACTGCAAAGAAATTTGGATAAAGCGATAGAAGAGCACGATATAAGTTATGTTCAATTTGGTGTGATACAAGTACTTACGAAGTCTGGAAAGGTTTCTATGTCTAAGCTAATTGAAAATATGGGGTGTGTTCCAAGTAATATGACAACGATGATCCAAAGGATGAAACGAGATGGTTACGTTGCGACAGAGAAAAATCCAAATGATCAACGTGAAACACTTGTGTATTTAACTGAAAAGGGAGAAATAGCTAGGGAAAAAGTCGATGTAAAATATGCAGGTTTTTTAGAAGAAAATTGTGGCTGTTTTACTGATGAAGAAGAACAGAAGCTACAAGAATTATTATTAAAATGGAAGCATTGTATAGTTTAATTGTGATATATAAGAAAAGTGTAACATTCTGTTACATTTTTCTTTATATAAATAATACATATATGAAATAAAATAACGTATATAAAATCGGAGGTGTGAGGAGGAATTTAAATAATTATTTCATATATGAAGTAAAAAGAGGGGAATACAAGTTGCAAGTAAAATCAATGTTACGTATTTTAGCAGTTATCGCGTTTTTTATCGGTTTAGATTCTTTAATTGTTTCACCATTATTGCCTGCGATTTCACAGACAATAGGAATGCCTGCTGAAAAGGGAGGGCTTTTAATTACAGCATACGCACTATGCTATGGGATAACAGCTCCATTTTTTGGACCATTGTCTGATAAGGTGGGGAGAAAGCAAATGATTGTCACAGGTCTTATCATTTTTTCAGCCGCTACATTTTGTACCGGGCTTACGAATCATTTTGAAATACTCTTATTGTTTCGTGGACTGACTGGTTTATCCGGAGCTATGATCATGCCAAGTGTATTTGCATTAGTAGGAGATAAAGTACCGTACCAGTCACGAGGAAAAGCGATGGGGATGATTATGGGAGCAATGGTTGGATCGACGGTATTAGGTGTCCCTATCGGTGCGTTTTTATCTGAGGTAGGAAACTGGCAATGGACATTTTATATTATTGGATTACTGGCTTTGCTTGTTACGTTAATTACAAGTCGATTGTTACAAAAAGAGATTTCGAAAAACCAGTTATCAATTTCTGCACCCAAAGCAATGATTGGATCTTGTAAAATCGTATTTACAAATTTCTCTGTTTTCTTTGCGTTATTAGCAACGTTTTTATGGACTGTAGGACTACATGGTATGTTCTCATACATAGGTGTGTATTATGGAATAAATTTTGGGTTTACAATTGGACAGATTGGAATTGTTATTTTCTTTGCTGGTTTAGGAAGTGTAATTGGTAATATAGCTGGTGGGAAATTGGCGGATAAAATAGGTAAGAAAGTTGTGGTTTCAATCGCAAGTATATTTGCTTCTATAAGTGTGATTTTATTTTCTGTATATATTGGAAATGTAAAATATGCGATTACCGCACATATGATCTGGAGTATATGTATTGGGTTTGGTCAGGCTTCACTCACTGCCTTGATTTCAGAATTAAATCCAGCTATACGAGGGACAGTTATGGCATTAAATAGTTCTGCAATGTATATCGGAATGACGATTGCTTCAAGTGTTGCATCGTTTGCTTTGAGTAAAGGTTTACCGTTCTTTGTCTTAGGAATAATTTGTGCAATTGCTAGTTTACTCATCCTTCCGAGCATATATTTTCTTGTTCAAGAGAAGGCTACAACTACGAAAAATCAAATTGGCATATAAAATGGGAAGGAAAAAGAAGGTATACGTTATAGGTGAGAAATGAATGAAACTCCAAAAAGAGTTGGTATCCTTCAGCAGAGACAATCAACTCTTTTTCTTTGTTTACTTTACCTTTGTTGTTTCACCTAGTTTATATTTAAATTTCTATTTTTTGAAAAGAAGCTACAATCTTTTGTAACTGCTCAATAAACATTCGTGTAGCGGCACACATATATTTATCCTTTCTATAAATAATTCCAATTTCTATTGTTGCAGTAGGATTTTTGATTTTAATAGCTTGAATAGAGTTACTCTGTAGAAAGTCTATATATGGTTTAGGCAACACTGTAATTCCCATTCCTTTTGACACCATGTGAATTAATGATTCCATTGTACTTATTTCTAAAATTGGTTTTGGTGTAAAGTTAAAGTTTTGACAATGCGAACGAATAAGCTGTGTTAAAAAGAAATTTTTGGGAAGAAGGATAATAGGATATTTCTGTAACACTCCCATCGTTACAGTAGTGTGTTGTGTTAATTCGTGATTAGTTGGCACTACTAAAGTAAGTTCATTTTGATAAAGCGGAATAGATATGATTTCTTTGTCTTGAACAGGAAGAAATGTAATGCCAATATCTAATTCGTTTTGTAACAATTTTTCACGAATTTCCCCAGTACGAAGACCTAATACGGAAAGTTCAATATTGGGATATAACTCATTAAAATTCAAAATGGCTGGTGGTAATAAGTAGTTTACGGTCGTCAATAGAGCACCAATGGTTAACTTTCCTTGCTGAAGCCCGTTTAAATCTTGAATTGCAGCATGCGCTTGTTCTACTTCGTGAAAGATTTTTTTACTATGTGAAAGCAAAATTCTTCCCGCTTCTGTTAAAGAGATTTTTTTGCCAATTCGATCAAAAAGAGGCATACCAATTTCATGTTCAAGTGCACGAATCTGTTGACTCAGTGAAGGTTGTGAAATGTTTAATTTTTCAGCTGCTTTTGTAAAATGTAATTCGTTTGAAACAGCTACAAAGTATTCTAATTGTCTTAACTCGATGGGAATCACCTCTAATGATAGGTTTTACCTATCATTATCATATAAATAATTGAATTGAACAATGATCATCTTGAAATTATACTCACATTAGTAGAACAGCAAAGTAATCATTGTAAAAAATAGATGAGGTGATGACATGATACAAGCATTAAAATCTAATACATTACCAGGTAATTATTCTCAAGAACTTCATAAGAGATATCAACAAGCTGTACCAATAGGGGGGTATATAATTTAATACCTTTGTACGTACAATCGGCAAAAGAAGCAATGATAACAGATGTAGATGGAAATAACTTTATTGATTTTGTGGGTGGAATTGGTGCAATGGAGCTAGTGACCGATCATGTAACGAAAGAACCCGCAAAAGAATTAACAGCGCAGTTAATTAAGGAGTTTTGGAAAAATGGGCTTATAAGCATTGGGGCGGGTATACATGATAATGTTCTTCGATTTTTACCACCACTTGTAATTTCGAATGAAGAAATTGATAAGGGGTTTGAGATAATAAATCAAGCTTTTGAAGCGCTTTGTCAAAATAGTAAAAGGAGTGGGGAATGATGCCAAGGTCGTATGACTTGAGGTCTCTTAATGTAGGTATGCCCAAAGAAGTGTCATATGGTGGGAAATTAATTCAAACGGGTATTAATAAATCACGGGTAAGTGAGCCTGTTTTTTTATCATCACTAAAATTTAACGGAGATGGGCAAGCTGATTTAGTCCATCATGGAGGAATAGATAAAGCAGTTTGTGTTTATTCCTATAACCATTATCCGTATTGGGAAAAGGAATTGAATCGAAAGCTTGTATACGGTGCTTTTGGAGAGAATATGACAGTACAAGACATGCTTGAGGAAGATGTTTGTATAGGTGATATATTTCAAATTGGCGAAGCGGTGGTACAAGTAAGTCAACCAAGGCAACCTTGTTTTAAATTAGCAAAAAAGTATGATATACCGCAATTACCACTCTACTTCCAAAACACAGGGTATACGGGATTTTATTTTCGTGTTCTAAAAGAGGGGTGGGTATCACCAACAGATTCTCTTACGCAACTTGAGTCTGATCGTAAAGGGATTTCAATCGCTTTTGCAAACCATATAATGCATAAAGAAAAACGTAACTTTGAGGGAGTACGAAGGATTTTAGGAGTAGAGGCCCTTTCAGCAAGTTGGAGAAAAACATTTGAAAAACGTTTGAAAGGAGAAGAAGGAAGTACGAAGGAGAGATTAGAAGGGATTAGTGAATAACGGGGTAGGAACTGTAATGTTAAAGTATAAATATTAAGTGACTCCTATGCATCTACCAGAGCTGATTCGTGCAAAATATATCCGTAGTGAAAAAATTTGGATAAATATTGATTGTTCAAATGAAGAAAGATAAACAAAGGATTAGCGAATCTCACTTAGGTATTTTTAGGAGGAGTTAAAAATGAAAATAGGGTTAATCGGTCTAGGGAAAATGGGATTAAATTTAGGTCAAAATTTAATTGATAAGAATCATGAAGTAGTGGCGTATGATGTAAATACAGATGCTATAAAAGAAATAAAAGAATATGGAGCTATAGGTACATCTAGTCTATCTGAACTTATTCAATCTCTCGAAAAACCAAGAATTCTATGGATTATGGTGCCACATGCTGTTGTTGATACTGTTATTAATGAAATTACACCGCTTTTAAGTCAAGGAGATATTGTGATTGAAGCGGGTAATTCCTATTATAAGGAATCCATTCGTCGTTATGATGAGTTTAAAAAAGCTGGTGTGCATTTTATGGATGCAGGAACGTCTGGTGGAACAGAAGGTGCTCGTAATGGTGCTTGTTATATGATTGGAGGAGATCCGGAAGCGTGGGAAACTGTTGAGACTGTATTTCGAGATACAGCTGTAGAAAATGGATATTTATATGCAGGAAAAGCAGGAAGTGGTCATTTTTTAAAGATGGTTCATAATGGGATTGAATATGGTATGATGGCTGCTATTGGTGAGGGATTTGAAGTGTTAGAGAAAAGCGAGTTTGATTATGACTATGAAAAAGTAGCAAGAGTATGGAATAATGGTTCAGTTATTCGTTCATGGCTCATGGATTTAACGGAACGCGCATTTTCAAAGGATGCAAAGTTAGATGACATTAGAGGAATCATGCATTCTTCAGGAGAAGGAAAATGGACAGTTGAAACGGCTCTTGATTTACAAACAGCGACACCTGTTATTGCCCTGTCCTTATTAATGAGGTATCGTTCATTAGAAAATGATACATTTACAGGTAAAGTTGTTGCAGCACTCCGTAACGAATTTGGCGGACATGCGGTAGAAAAAAGTGACAAAAAATGAGTCATTATCTTAATGTAATTGAAAAACGTTTTCTACATAAAAACAACCTCGTTCTTAAAAGAACGGGGTTGTTTATTATTTATATATCTTTAAAAAGAAGAACACGTGCTGGAGAGGCATCAGTTCCAACTAGTTTTAATGGTGCAGCTACCATAAAATACGGATCTGCCGGCACGTTTTTTAAACGTAATCCTTCAATGAGGATAATATTTGCATCGAATAATGCCTTATGAGTTGGGTGTCCTGGTTGGCTACGTTCCACCCCGAGAGCATCAATACCAACTCCTCTAATGTTTCGCTCCGCTAGATAATGGGCACCGTCTTCTTTTAAAAAAATAAATTCATAATTAAACTCGTCTTCAAAAGAATTACGAGTTTTAAATAAGATAAAGTCATTCTCTTGAATATCGAGGTGTTGTAAATCAGTTATTGTAATTCCATCTTCAACAGTTGTTAAATCAAAAACTTTAACAGGTCCCACTAATTTTTCTAATGGAATACTTTCAAAGGTTGCTCCTTCGTTAATCATATGTAATGGTGCATCAATATGTGTACCTGTATGGACGTCTAATGTAATACGTGACTCCGTGACATGCGCATTTGTTGTTCTTGAAAATTGTGGTTGTTTTTCAGGCTTATTTTTGTAAACAGTCATCCCTTCAAATATAGGTGCTGTAATATCATATATTTTCATTGTAACTTTCTCCTTTCAAATGAGAGGTTATCGTTGGCCACCAATGGAAGCGATCTCTTTCTAATAAAGCATCAGATTCTTTAGGGCCCATTGACCCAGACTCATAGTTAGGAAAATGTTTCGCCGGTTTATTACGCCAAACACTCGAGATTGTATCAACGAATTTCCAAGAAAGACATACTTCGTCCCAATGTGTAAAGTTAGTTGAATCACCACGCATACAATCGTATAGAAGAACCTGATATGCTTCAGGTGTATTCATTTTGTCCATACAGTTATTACAATAACTTAATTGGATGGGTGTCGAAGTAGTACCGCTATCGGTTTTTTGCGCATTTAAATGGAGGGTAATTCCTTCTTCCGGTTGAATATGAATGACCAATAAATTAGGATGAACTTTTTTTTCCTTATTAAAATATAGATTCATTGGTAAGTCTTTAAATTGTATGACAATTTCAGTTGATTTTTCTTGCATACGTTTCCCAGTTCGAATATAGAAAGGAACTCCTGACCACCTGAAATCTTCAATCATTAATTTACCAGAAACGAATGTTTCTGTGTTCGAATCTGAATCTACTGCGTTCTCTTCACGGTAGCTAATTACTTTTTCCTCGTCTATCATACCTGGTCCATACTGTCCTCGTACAAAATTATGTTCTACTGTTTCTTCTGAAAGTGGCTGTAAAGCACGTAGTACTTTGACTTTTTCACTTCGGATTTCATTTGCGGTTAGCTTTATTGGTGGTTCCATTGCAAGGAGTGCCACCATTTGTAACATATGATTTTGGACCATATCACGTAGTGCACCTGAATCTTCGTAATAGCGGCCTCGCTCTTCTACTCCTAAAGTTTCACTTGAAGTAATTTGGATGTTAGCTATATATTGATTATTCCAAAGGGGTTCAAAAATTGCATTCGCAAATCGAATGACTTTAATGTTTTGAACCATTTCTTTACCTAAATAGTGGTCAATACGATAAATTTCATCTTCTGTGAAGGCATGGCGAATTTGATCATTTAATGCTTGTGCTGATTCATAATCATGTCCAAATGGCTTTTCAATCACTAAACGAATCCAACCTTCTGTTGAAGTTAATCCTTCTGATTTTAAATTCGTGGCAATTGTGCCGAAAAAATCAGGGGCCATTGCTAAATAAAACATACGATTCCCTTCGGTAAAATACCTTCCATCTAGAGTGATTAATAAACTTTTTAGCTCCTGATAAGAAGATAAATTCGTTACATCAAAAGGATGATAATAAAAATGGGAAGCGAATGTATCATGAGTCATGTTTTCTTCTTGTAAATTGTGAATAGATTGTTTAACATTTTCACGAAATTCTTCAGTAGATAATGGTCTTCTTGCCACACCAACAACGGCAAAGTTTTCAGAGATTTTCCTTTGTCGAAAGAGCCTGAAAAGAGACGGGAATAATTTGCGCTTTGCTAAATCACCTGTCGCACCAAAAATAACGATAATACATTTAGGAGTAGTATAATTTTTCATGGTTAAATAGCCCTCACTTTAAATGAAATTAGTTCCCACTTAGTATGGTGATTATTGAACAATACATGTAAGAGTAAGATAAAATAATTTTTATCCCGCTATTCGCGGGCAGTAAGACCTCCCACCTCACAATTCAGCGAAAGTACAGGAATTGAGTCGGAGATAAACTGCCCGTAAAAGCCCGATTGGTGAGGGCTAATAATCAGTGGGGGATGAAGAAAACCCGCACTGATTAAAGTTTCACTTTATCTGACATATATCGGTTAGCTGTTAAATATAAAAATTATAAAAGTGCTGTAATACTAAAAAAATAATTCCTTAGAGTTTTACTGAAAAGAACTTGTCTGAATCATAAAGGGAAAAAACAGGTGGATTAGTATTCGGAGTTATCTTGAAAATCTTAACTTATTTTGGTATATTTTGTGATGATGCGTTGAGTTGTAAGAAGACTTACTTGATTTAAACACAATAGAAAACAATTACATTGATAAGAATGAACTTATGGAGGAACAATATGGGGAATCTTATTCTTTCTGAAAACTTTTTTGTGGAGGAATCGAAAAAGGAACCGTTATTTCAATTATTTGAAGAAGTGTTTCGTATTCCTGTTCAAACGTTACAAAATTTTGAGGCCAATGGATTTTGGGACACTACATACAAACCTTTTTCATATTTACAAGAAGGTCAAGTAATAGCAAATGTGTCTATGTTTTCGCTACCAATGTTTGTAAATGGAGAACGGATTTATGCAGCTGGTATTCAATCTGTCATGACACATCCAGAATATCGGAGAAAAGGCTTGATGAAGCAGCTGTTTTGTAAAGTATTACAAGAAATAGATACAAAGTATGAATGTGCAATATTATTTACAGAGAAACCGGAATTATACGAACCATTTGGTTTTCGAGTCGTACAAGAATATCTGATGACATTATCATATGATAATACTCTACCTCGCTCGTCTTCACTTCGAAAATTAAACTTTTATGATGAAAAAGATATGGAACTTATAAAGGGAATAATAGAAAACGCTCAACAGCTTTCAATGGAATTTTCAACATTAAACTATCAGTCTTCTTTTTATTTTAATATGTACGATGCGAAATGGAATGAAAAACTATATTATTCAAAGAAACTCGACGCGCTTATTGTATTTGAAGTAAAAAATCAAGTGCTGAAACTATTTGGTATTTTCGCACAAATCTTTCCGATTTTAGATGATATATGTGCTGAAATATCTGAGCCATTTACAGAGATTGAATTTTACTTTTACCCTGATGAGTTAGGGCTTGAAGAGGTAGCGCACAAAGAGTTTCAATCTAAAAAACATTTGATGGTTCGCGGTGGTGAAAAGATCGATTTTAAAGGATATAAATTTCCAGTTTTGACTGAATTTTAAATAGAATCTTAATCTAGAAGTAACTATTAACAGATACTTTTTGATTGGATTACAGGAAATGATAGATAAGTGAATTATGGAATGTTTAAGAAATTATACTTGTAGTCCATCAAAAGATAATGGATTTGAAACAGAATTTTTGGATTTTACAATTGAGCATACATAATTAAAATTAGCCGCATTCTATTATGAAAGAATGCGGCTTTTTGTTATTGTCTTGAAATAGAGTTAAATAAGCGTCCATAAAGTTTTGTGATAAAAGTCTTATTTTCCATCAAATTAAGGCACTTTGATTGACGAATGTATAATTAATACTTATCATTTAATAATGTTAAATATTAATCTGTGGAACATAATTGTAGTAGTGATGAAAATGCCCAGATGAATAGAATGGAGGGGGATTTGAGTTATAAAATGATAATTTCATAAGAAAAGGAGACAATGTATGAAATCATTTCGCAAATTGTTACAGTATTTAAAACCATACATGTTCTTCGCCGTTATTGGACCACTGTTTATGGTACTTGAGGTTGCGATGGATTTAATTCAACCGACAATTATGCAACATATTATTGATGTTGGAATTGCTAATCAAGATTTTCATTATGTAATTAAAATGGGAATTTTTATGATAGGAGCAGCAGCACTTGGATTAATTGGTGGGCTTGGATGTATGATGTATTCTACGAAAGCGGCTGTTAACTTCGCAACGGATATAAGAAAAGATGTTTTTACAAAAATCGAGACGTTTTCTAGTGAAAATCGAGAATCATTTGGGACTGGAAAATTACTAACGATTGTTACAAATGATATTACATCCATTCAAGCAGCCATGACGATGACATTACGCGTTCTTGTTCGTGGCCCATTATTATTTATAGGCAGTATCATTATTGTTTTTGTTACAGCAAAAGATCTATTTTCTATTCTACTTGTTGTTGTCCCTATTCTTTTAGTTGCAATTGTCTTTATCGCTGGGAATGCAAGTGGATCCTTTAGAAGGGTACAAGAAGCGCTAGATAAAGTGAATACAAAACTACAAGAAAATCTATCTGGTGTTCGCGTTGTAAAGGCTTATGTAAGACAGAATCATGAAATTTCTCAGTTTGAAAAAGTAAATAAAAACTTAACGGGCATTAATATTCGTGCAGTACAAATCATTTCATTAATGATGCCGATCATCATGCTCGTTGTAAATGGTGGTATTGTAGCTACCTTATGGATAGGTGGCGTAAAAATTTTTAATGGTACACTACAAGTTGGAGCGATTTTGGCATTTATTAACTATTTGAATATGATATTAATGTCACTTATGTCCATCAGTATGGTATTTATTCAAATTGCGCGTGCTTTCCCATCCGCTGATCGTGTGCAACAAGTACTAGAAACTAATGTTGATATTGAAAATGAAAAAAATGTGTATCAGCCGGAGGAAGTAAAGGGAAATGTTGAATTTAAGCATGTAAGTTACAGTTACAGTAAAAATAATGAATATGTTTTAAAAGATATTTCATTTACCGCAAGAAAAGGTGAAAAAATAGGGATTATTGGTCCTACAGGAAGTGGGAAATCTACTTTAGTTAAATTACTTCCACGTTTATATGATGTTGATCAAGGTGCGATTTTTGTTGATGGTGTCAATGTCAAAGAGTACGATTTACAGGTGCTTCGCTCTTCAATCGGATTTGTTCCACAAAAGGCATTGCTGTTTTCAGGGAGTATTGAAGAAAATATGCGATATGGTAAAGAAGAAGCAACGCAAGGTGAAATAGAATCTGCATCAGGGGCAGCTTGTGCGACGGAGTTTATTAATAAGCTTGAAAATACATATCAGTATAACTTAACGCAAGGCGCAACGAACCTTTCTGGTGGTCAAAAACAGCGTCTTTCTATCGCAAGGGCACTTGTTCGAAAGCCATCTATCCTTGTGTTAGATGATTCTACATCTGCAGTTGATGCAAAAGCAGAAGGAATTATACAAACAGCATTGAAAGAAGAACACACAGAAACGACAACATTTTTAATTGCCTCAAAAATATCATCTGTTATAGATGCTGATCAAATTCTAGTTTTAGATCATGGTGAGTTAGTTGGAAGTGGGACGCACGAATATTTAATAGAAACATGTGAAGTGTATCAAGATATATATCTTTCCCAAGGTGGTAGTTTGCATCAAGAAAGGGGGAAAGAGCATGCGTAATTTTCAAGGACAGTTCGGAAATAAAGGTGGACGTAGCAATTCCAAATCAGGAAAACCAAAAGATACAAAAGGAACTGTAATGAGGATTTGGAACTATATGGGTTATCAAAAAGCAGCTCTTATGTTCGTTACTGTTCTTGTATTTGTCACAACATTACTTGGTTTACTAGGTCCATATTATATGGGAGTTATTATTGATGAATATATCATACCAAGAGATTTAAATGGGACAGCAAGAATGTGTATGCTGCTCATTGGGATTTATGGCGTTACGGTATTATTAACGTGGCTGCAAACATACTTAATGGTTAATGTTGCATTAAAAACGATACAAAAAATAAGGCAAGATATTTTTGAAAAAATCCAAACGCTTTCTCTTCGTTTCTTTGATGTTCGTTCACAAGGAGATTTAATGAGTCGCGTTACAAATGATATCGATAGTTTAAACCAAGCGTTAACACAAAGTGTCGTGCAAATCATTTCGTCTGCTTTAACATTTGTTGGTGTGACGATTGCAATGTTTTCACTAGATTGGATTTTAGCAATTGTGACACTCATTACAGTACCCATCATGTTTTTTGTAACAAAAAAATTGGTTGCATATAGTGGTAAAAACTTTGCGAAGCGCCAAAAAGATTTAGGAGAATTGAACGGTTTTATTGAAGAAGCGATTACAGGTGCAGATGTTATTACGTTGTACGGAAAAGAAAAAGAAACAGTAAATAAATTTCATGCGATTAATGAACAACTTAGAATTTCTGCTACAAAAGCTGATACATTTTCAGCGTTTATCTTCCCAAGTATGAACTTTATTAACAACTTAGGGATGGGACTTGTTATCTTAGCAGGTGCTATTATGGTTTTAAATGGTATGACAACAGTTGGTGTCATCGCAGCTTTTATTAACTATTCTCGTCAATTCTCAAGACCACTTAGTCAGTTTGCAATGCTTATGAATACAATTCAAGCTGCAGTTGCTGGGGGAGAGCGAGTTTTTGAAATTATGGATGAAGTTCCAGAAATTCAAAACAAAAAAGATGCAATTGTTGTTCAGAATCTAAAAGGAAATGTTTCTTTCGAACATGTATCATTTGGATATACGAAAGAAAAAGAAATTTTAAAAGATGTAAACTTACATGCGCATCCAGGAGAAACGATTGCACTTGTTGGCCCCACTGGATCAGGAAAAACAACAGTCATTAATTTATTAACACGCTTTTATGATATTCATAAGGGCCAAATTAAGATTGATGGAAAAGATATAAAAGATTACGATATTAGCTCCTTACGAAGTAAAATAGGAGTCGTCTTGCAAGATACATATCTTTTTGCTGGTACAATTATGGATAATATCCGTTATGGACGGCTAGATGCAAGTAATGAAGAAGTTATTGCTGCAGCAAAAGCAGCCTCTGCACATTTCTTTATTAAACATTTACCAAATCAATATGAAACAGAGATTGCTTCAGAAGGATCGAATTTAAGTCAGGGGCAAAAGCAACTGCTTGCAATTGCGAGAGCAATTTTAGCAGATGCAGATATTTTAATTCTTGATGAAGCAACATCAAACATTGATACAAGAACAGAACTCCAAATTCAATCTGGATTAAACAATTTGATGAAGGGACGCACAAGCTTTGTAATTGCCCATCGATTAAAAACAATTGAAAAAGCGGATCAAATTTTGGTTATTCAAGATGGAGAAATTATTGAGAGGGGCAATCATGAATCTTTAATTGAAAGTCAAGGGTTCTATTATGGACTGTATACGAGTCAGTTTAAAATTTAAATTTAAATTTAAATGTTGATGTAATGCGGTTTCTTGTATTTGAGAAACCGCATTTTTTTGTGATTGCAAACATCAGAAGTACAAAAAAACAAAAGAAGGCGAAGAACCAAAATACGGATTCAAGCCAGTTGGTTTTTATTCATCTGTTGAAAAGGCGTGTATTGCTTTTTTGGATAAAGAATTGAAAGATAGTTAGATCACAAGTTGAATTTATAAGCAATAGTAAGTTATCTCCTGAGAGTAAGAGGGTCATTAAGGCATTTATTAAATCTTTAGTTTATGCAAAAGGCGTTGGATATGATAAACCAATGTATGAAGCTATGCTGGAGATAGAAAATGATTATACCTTATTTTCTTTGTTATATAGAAATTACACAATGGACTAGTAAACAACTTAATGAGACAAGCATATTATGAAGTGTGGGACGAGTTATCATAATTGAGATGATACTTGGAGCTCCATACTCCTTTCGCAAAAGAGTACCTAATGGCGGGTACTCTATTTTATTGAACAAAATGGACATTTGAATTGAAAGGATGATGGCAGTGGAAATAATTAATAAATTCGTTGATTACTTGAAGAAATTGGCTGAAAATAAAAAGGGAGTTATTGAAGAAGAGGATGTAAAAGATGTTTGCTGAGGATATAGAAGTTTATTTAAACAATAGCGGACATATCTACTCTTACAGTGGGAAAGTGAAAAAATGGCAGAGTAAGTGTTGGTAATTGTCTATGGATTTTCTGAACTCTTTACTGATAATAGTTATTAAATAAAAGGAATGTAGTTGCAATTCAATTTAAGTGCTAACAAAACAAACGAACTCAACGAACCAAGGTAGAGGGGGGGAAATCATGAACTCTAATATTACGTTTACTATGCAAATGAATGGTGAAAGTAAAGATGCTTCAAACAACATCTCTATATCCCGATACTAACTATACCAATGGTGAATGCTTGTTGTAATCCGTGTGAAATAATCTGGATAATCAAATAATAATATCATTTAATAGAGTCACCTTGTTTTGAACAAGAGTTTTCTATATAAATGTTCTTTCAAAATGAATAATCATTTACTTATTTTATAAGAGAAAGAGCATCTGTTATAGATGCTCTTTTTTGATGTGTATATATTACACAGTAAATATAATTCTGAATAAAGTGAAAAATTCTATTTGTTTTTACCGCAATTACATCCTTTTTTCTTTACATATCCTTGGCGATATAGGTTTTGTGATGATTGGTAATTGGAAGATTGTGAAGATGAAGTGCGGATATCTTTATTGTTAGAAGAATCTTTGTTAGAATCGTACTCTTTATTCATGATACCATCACCTCCAGTTTGATATATAAATAGTATATGTGAAAACTCTAGTAATCGTTACGGTAGTTTAAGGTAATGAAACAAGATGAAAATATGATTCGTACATACAAGATTTTTACAGTTCTAAAAAGATGTTTACAGAGTAAGTAAACATCTTTTTAGAACTCATTTTTCAGCTTATTAACTCAAGTAAAATTCAATGTAATTTCTATAGGGTCTTAAGTGAAAGATACTTAAACTCTAATTTACTGGATAAAGAATAGCTTTGGAATTTTCATATATTTATAAAATTTAATGATAACTCCTTCTATTAATACCCCCAATATGCATGAAATGGAAACTGTTGTTGGTAGTATGAAGGTGGCTGCTCGGGATAGGTTGGGTTTTGAGGTAGTGTATTGTACATAGTATTTCGATTTTGAGTGCAGTTTGCCGGAGGTCCAATTACAGTAGTTGATTGAATAGGAGATATTGCTTTCTTCCACTCTTGTTCATCAAGACAATAGGTATGAGCCATTACATTTGAGGGTGTCAGCCTTAAAATATCTGAACCAAATATAACTTCTGGTGTAGGAGCGTTAAAAATTGCTAATAAATGTGTATTGTCTACAGAGGCAATTTCATAATGCCACCAACCTTGGGGTACGTTGGCAACTTGCCCTGGTTTAATAGGGAGATTAAGAATTTGATTCGTAAACGGGTTAAGTAATGAAACAATAGCTGCTCCAGAAATACAGTAAACAAGTTCAGCTGCATTTTGATGTACATGAGGTTCAACGACGTTACCAGTGCTTAAAAAAATATCTAATAACGATGTATTGTCTAATGTATTTAATTGTTTAATTCCCAGTACATTTATATAATTTTGCTCATCTTTTTTAAAAAAATTACTCGTACTTAGATCATGAGTGAAACGGACAGAGGGAGAGGTGTAATCTATATAAGAAGTCATTTATTCTTCCTGCCTTTCTGTTTTGAAATAGGATTAAGTATACGAATTAGGATATGAGTCTAGTTATTTTAGTGTGCAGTATTGATTGTACCTATTCGTATACAATGAATGTATGTTTGAATCAAATATAAAATAGAATTAGAGCGAATAAATGATGGTTTTTTTGAAAAAGCATGAGTTTCATTTACCTTGCAAATATCAAACTATTTTCGTAAATACATTGATACCTTTGAGTGATGTAACGTTTAAAGAAAAAAGGTATCGTATTCTTACATTCAGAATGATAAAGGAGTGAATGGCCATGTCATATAGTGAAATGATTAGAAAAGAAGTGCTGAGCTGGGAAGGGGTTTCTGAAAAACCACATCGATTTGGTGGTATTGAATTAAATTATAAAAAGAAAGAGTTAGGTCATCTTCATGGAGATACATTAGCTGATCTTCCATTTCCAAAATTAAAACGGGATGAATTGGTTAACCAAGGGTTAGCGCAGCCCCATCATGTATTACCTGAATCAGGATGGATTAGTTATCATATAAAAAGCGAAGAGGATCTTCCGGTTGTCATTGAACTTTTTCGGATGCAATATGATAGATTTACAAAAAAATTAGAGAAAAGATGAAGTTGGTATTTCATTTAAACACAAAATAACTAGGTATTTATACCTAGTTATTTTGTAAATTACAGAGGAATTTTGATTAATTCTTTGGAAAATAAATATGACCCGTACATACCTAATATTCTGGATAAAATATTATTAATATAAAATAAGGTAGTAAATTAATAATGTTTTTAAAAGTTATAAAAGGATAAAAATATTAGATTTATACAATTCATGTTTGAATTATATGTATGAATTCAGTTAATATATGAAAAAATAGAATATTAACTGAGGAGTGTGAGTTGTTTATGAAAGAAGATATTAAGATTAGAGATGCCGAAATTAGTGATTTATCTAGTATAGTGGATATATACAATTCAACTATTTCAAGTAGAATGGTAACCGCTGATACAGAACCTGTTACTGTTAAGAGTAGAGAACAATGGTTTAATGAACATTCACCTTCTTTTAGACCTTTATGGATAATAGAATCTCAAGGAGAGATATGCGGATGGGTTAGTTTCCAATCCTTTTACGGTCGACCTGCTTATAATGGAACAGCTGAAATAAGTATATACATTCATCAAATGTATAGAGGTAGGGAGATAGGTAAACATATACTACATAGAGTGTTAGATACTTGTCCGAAGCTCAAGATTAAAACATTACTAGCGTTTATATTTGCTCATAATAAAGCTAGTCTGCAATTATTTTCTTGTTTTGATTTTGAAAAATGGGCGCATCTGCCTAACGTTGCAGAATTAGATGGGGTTGAAAGGGATTTAATCATTCTTGGTAAAAGGGTTTTATGATATTTTAATAAAATATCATAAAAGTAGTATAACAAGTTTAGTAAAATAAGAAATGATATTTGTATGTGAAAGTAGATAGTATGAAATTGGAGTTTAAAATAAACAAGCTAATTAATCTAGCTTGTTTATTTTAATATTATGCATTATTACATGCAAACGATTGCGTCTTTTCGTTTATAATGAAAGCGAATACATGAAATCTGTAAATTAAAGAGGAGAGAAGCAATGAAAAATCAGTTTCAATATTGTTGTATTGTCATTTTGTCTGTAGTGATGTTATTTGTATCATTATTAATTCCGCAAGCGAGTTCGGCAGCTGTAAATGGAAAAGGAATGAATCCAGATTACAAAGCATATTTAATGGCGCCATTAAAAAAGATACCGGAAGTAACAAATTGGGAGACATTTGAAAATGATTTACGATGGGCAAAACAAAATGGTTTTTATGCTATTACAGTTGATTTTTGGTGGGGGGATATGGAAAAGAACGGAGATCAGCAATTTGATTTTTCATACGCACAGCGCTTTGCTCAATCGGTAAAAAATGCAGGTATGAAAATGATTCCTATTATTTCCACACATCAGTGCGGTGGAAATGTTGGGGATGATTGCAATGTACCAATTCCTTCATGGGTTTGGAATCAAAAATCCGATGATAGCCTTTATTTTAAGTCTGAAACAGGAACTGTCAATAAAGAAACATTAAATCCACTTGCTTCAGATGTAATTCGAAAGGAATATGGTGAACTATATACAGCATTCGCAGCAGCTATGAAACCATATAAAGATGTAATCGCAAAAATATATTTATCTGGAGGACCAGCTGGTGAACTAAGATATCCTTCATATACAACTTCCGATGGGACAGGATATCCCTCACGTGGAAAGTTTCAAGCGTATACAGAGTTTGCAAAATCTAAATTTCGTTTATGGGTATTAAATAAATATGGTTCTCTAAATGAAGTGAATAAAGCATGGGGCACGAAACTGATTTCAGAGTTAGCCATTTTACCACCAAGCGATGGGGAACAATTCTTAATGAATGGATATCTTTCTATGTATGGAAAAGACTATTTAGAATGGTATCAGGGCATCTTGGAAAATCATACAAAATTAATTGGTGAATTAGCACATAATGCATTTGACACAACTTTCCAAGTACCAATTGGTGCAAAAATTGCAGGCGTACATTGGCAATATAATAACCCAACAATACCTCATGGAGCTGAAAAGCCTGCAGGGTATAATGATTATAGCCATTTACTTGATGCTTTCAAAAGTGCAAAGCTAGATGTAACATTTACTTGTTTAGAAATGACAGATAAAGGTAGTTATCCGGAATATTCAATGCCAAAAACATTGGTACAAAATATTGCAACATTAGCCAATGAAAAGGGAATTGTATTAAACGGTGAAAATGCTTTAAGTATCGGAAATGAAGAAGAGTATAAAAGAGTTGCAGAAATGGCTTTCAATTATAATTTTGCTGGATTTACGTTACTTCGTTATCAAGATGTAATGTATAACAATTCATTAATGGGGAAATTTAAAGATTTATTAGGTGTAACCCCTGTTATGCAAACGATTGTAGTAAAAAATGTTCCTACAACAATAGGAGATACTGTTTATATTACTGGGAATCGTGCGGAATTAGGAAGTTGGGACACAAAACAGTATCCAATTCAATTATATTATGATTCTCATAGTAATGATTGGAGAGGAAATGTTGTGTTGCCAGCTGAAAGAAATATAGAATTTAAAGCATTTATTAAAAGTAAAGATGGAACGGTTAAATCATGGCAAACAATACAACAAAGTTGGAATCCAGTGCCACTAAAGACTACCTCTCATACAAGTAGTTGGTAATTATATTATGTAAACAAAAAGATCCTTTAGTATGTGATAAAGGATCTTTTTGTTTTTGAAGGAAAAATAAATCTTAAAAGATGTCACATTCCTCTTTCTTCATCCGTCTTGTGTGTAGAACAATAAGGAGGGAATATATATGGAGAACTTTAATGTGGCAATTATAGGCGGGGGACTTGCTGGATTAACAGCTTCGATTTATTTAGCTAGGGAAGGTGAAAAAGTTGTTGTATTAGAGAAATCAAGTCGCTTTGGTGGAAGAGCAATAACAACGAATAAAAACGGAGTCCTTATGAATCTTGGGGCGCACGCTTTATATCACGGGGGAGAAGCACTATCAACTTTTGAGGAACTTGGAATTAACATTCCAGGAGACATACCTTCAACTAGCGCGCATGGTATATGGAAAAATGATGTGTATACAATACCGACAGATTTTCGATCAATCTTATCTACACCATTACTTTCATGGGCGGCTAAAATACAATTTTCTCATCTGATGTTAAAGCTAGGGAAATTAGATTTAAATACAATTCCTAAAATGAGTCTGAGTGTATGGACAGAAAAAGAAATTAAAGATCCCATGGTAAGAAATATGTTTTATGCATTATGCCGAACATCAACTTACACATATGCTCCGACAATACAGTTAGCATCTTCTGTACTAAAACAAATACAACGATCAATGAAAGAAGGAGTCTTTTATGTAGATGGCGGATGGGAGACAATCATAACAAAGTTAAGAGAAGATGCTACAAATGCTGGAGTTCATTTTATAGCGAGCAAAAATGTAGTTGAAATTGAGCACTGTGGTCATATTCAAAGAATTCGTTGTTCTGGTAACGAATTCTTTGAAGTCCCTACGGTTGTTATTACTATACCACCAAAAGAGGCTTGTAAAATTGTAAAAGGTGCAAGAGACACTATGCTGCGTATATGGGGAGAACAATCAGTGCCAGTTACAGTAGCTTCCTTAGATCTTGGCCTAAGAAAATTACCCAATCCATCATATCAATTTGCCTTAGGATTAGATCAACCTTTGTTTTTTACGAATCAATCGAGAGCCGCTAAGCTGAGTGACGATGGAACGGTAGTAGTGGGATTGATAAAATATCATAATCATGCAGTACAGACTAGTAATTTTAATGATGATAAATTTTTGTTAGAACATACAATGGATTTATTACATCCGAAATGGCAACAGGAGTTAGTTGAAAAGCAATATTTACCTAAAATAACAGTTGTCTATGATTTTCCTCATATTGGCCGTACTGAAAATCCAGGGCCTAGGGTTCCTGAAATGCCAGGGATATATGTTGCAGGAGATTGGGCTGGGCATGATGAATTATTAGCTGACGCTGCGGTTGCTAGCGGTAAACGAGCAGCACTACAAATTTTAGAACAAAGTAAAGTCACAAATTGAAAGAGGGTCATGTTAGTGTGGAAATGGAACAATTGTATCAAGCATATAAACCTTTATTGTTTTCTTTAGCCTATCGTATGCTCGGGAGTGTTATGGATGCTGAAGATATTGTTCATGATACATTTCTTGCATTAAGTCAAATAGAAGAGCTAGAGTCTGTTGATAATGTAAAAGCGTATTTGTGTAAGATGGTTATGAATCGTGCAATCGATAAATTACGTTCAACAGCTCATAAACGAAATGTTTATGTTGGCATGTGGTTGCCTGAACCACTTGTTGAAGAAAATGATGATCCCTCAATGACATATATAATGAAGGAGTCTATTTCTACAGCGTATCTTTTGCTTTTACAACAGTTATCTGAAGTTGAACGGGCGGTGTTTATATTACGAGAAGTTTTTGGATACGATTATGATGAAATCGCATCAATTGTCGAAAAGAGTAGTGTGAATTGTCGACAAATCTTTCATCGGGCCAGAAAAAGTATAAGAGATAAACCGAAAGCCTCAAAATTAAGTACAAAGCAAATGGCTGCATATGTAGAACAATTCGTTGCATCTTTGCAGCGAGGAGACGTACAGGAAATGTTAGGCATCTTAAAAACAGATGCAATATTTAAATCCGATGGTGGTGGAAAGGTTACAACGGCTCTTAAACCAGTTTACACACCTGAAAGGATTGTTCGCTTATTTTTAGGGATTACCAAAAAGTTACCAGAAGGACATTCCATTGCATTTAGAATGGTAAATGGTACACCAGGTATTATTGTAAATATAAATAATCGCGCTACGTATGTGCTTTCGTTTGAGTTTCAAGAAGAGAAAATCGCATCTATTTATATGATGATGAATCCAGAAAAGCTTATTCATTTAAATCAGAATGTATAGAATGAAAAAGACGCATCTCAAGAGAGATGCGTCTTCGATTTAAGATCATGTAATTTACTTCTCTAACATTTCAAGAGGAACATCCTTTTCGCCTAATACCTCGCACTTAATTTCTCCGTCCTCTTCGTAAATACGTTTAATAATCGGTATAGTTATCATTTGCTTTTTGTACTGCTTACGTTTTCTAGCAGCTTCTAAATTAATCACGTTCATGTTCAAAGCATCCTTTCTTACATACAGTTATAAACAAAAGAAAATGCGTCCGAAAAGGGCGCTTCTTTAATGTGAAATACCGATTAAAAATGATTTTATGATTGCATTTTGATTGTAAAATAATGTGAATGGAATAATTACACGTAGAAATTAACTTTACCAAAAAATGAAACAATATGCTACAAAAAATTTCAATTCTTTGTTTTATAACAGGAAAAAGATTTTCGTTTCGCATATAATGAAAAGTAGACAAACATAATCAACTTTCTCATCAATTTTTAATCATTAAATTTGTTAGAAAGGCGATGAATAGTATGAATTCATTAGAATTATTGTTGTTAGAACTTGAAAAGTACGGGGAAGAGCATGATAGCAAAAAAGAAAAGCGAGAAGAAAAGTTAAGAAATGTTTCTCGTGAGATGGGACAATTTTTATCTATTTTAATAAAAGGGTGTAGTGCACAAAAAATTTTAGAAATTGGTACTTCAAATGGATATTCAACATTATGGCTGGCAAATGCGGCTGAAGAAACAAAAGGAAATGTTACAACTGTTGAGCTTTCTTCAGAAAGGGTTGCAGAGGCACTTATGAATTTTGAAAAGGCAAATCTTAGATATCGGATTGATATTCATAATCAAGAAGCAGGAGCGTTTCTAGATGTACAAGTAAATCGTTCATTTGATTTTATTTTTCTAGATTCAGAGCGTACGCAATATATGTGGTGGTGGGAAAATATAAAACGCATATTAGAACCACAAGGATTTCTTGTCATTGACAATGCGACTTCGCATGCAGAAGAGTTAGCAGAATTTATTCAGATGATTGAAGAAGACGATACGTTTGAAACTGTATTACTAGCCTTTCAAAAAGGAGCGTTTGTAGCACGAAAAAAATAAAAAATATAGCCATAACAAACAAGGAGATTTAATAAAAAATGCGAATACATTCTTATTTCTATGAGCAGGCACAAAAATATCCTGATCGCGTTGTGCTTTCGGAACAACATAATAGTTGGACTTATAAAGAGTTGGCGCAATGTGTTTCAAATCGCGCATCAGCTCTTATGCAAGACGGAGCGATACCAGGGCATATTTTTATTATCAAGTTAGAAAATTGTATGGAATGGATTCAAGATGCACTTGCGGTTTCAAAAATTGGTGGAATTATAATGCCGGTTCATCCAGACGTTACCGAAATTGAATGGCAAACAATTATAAGTAGTACGGAGCCTAATTGGATTATCACATCCAAAGAGACTTTATGTCAAACAATGGAGCCTAATACCATCCCATTTCCTCTTAGACATGTGAGTAGTAAGGATGAGTTATACTTCTTTGGTTATACTTCAGGTTCAACGGGTACACCGAAAGGGTTTGTTAAAAGTCATCAATCATGGACTAGTAGTTTTGAAGGGTGGAGTAAGGCATTTTCACTAATTGAAAGCGATCGTGTAGTAGTTCCGCTACATTTATCTTATTCAGCCCAGCTATATCCGGCACTTCAGGCATTAGCTATAGGATCTGAGATTGTTTTATTATCTAAGTTCACACCAGAAGCCTTTTTAAAAGCGAAAGGATCGTGTGCTTCTATCACACCAGCTTTAATTGAACCTTTAATTCGCCATGCAAAGCAAAAACGAAGTGTGCAGGAAATGATTCCGAGGTGTATGATTTCAGTTGGGACAAAATTATCGCCTATACAAAGACAAAAATTTGAAGAATGTTTTCCTAAATCATTTTTGTATGAATATTACGGATCATCAGAAATGGGCTATGCCTCACTGTTAACACCGGAAGATGCAAGAACTGCACCTGAAACAGTCGGGATACCATTCCCAGATGTAGAGATTGCCTTTTTTAATGAGAAAAAAGAACGAATAGTAACTAATAAAGAAAACTTTGGGAAATTATTTGTTCGATCTGGTCAGGCTTTTGAAGGATATATTGAAAATGAAAAGCAAACAAAAGCAACTTTCATAGAAGATTGGGTAACATCACATGATATTGGTTTCCAAAGAGAAGATGGAAAAATTGTTTTAGTAGGTAGAGACCGAGATGTTATAAAAGCTGCTGGGAGTTTTGTGTATGCTGGTGAAATAGAGGATGTATTACTTGGAATCACCGGGGTTATAGAAGCAGTAGTGTTTTCGGAAAAAGATGAGAATCGCGGGGAAATTATACGGGCTGTTATCGTTAAGGAAGTTTCTCGAGAATTAGTAGATATTCAGAAAGAGTGCCGTCAAAAACTAATAGCATATAAGCAGCCAAGAAATTGGACTGTACTATCACGTTTACCGAAGAAGCCGAACGGAAAGGTAGACAAAATGAAATTGAGGGCCGAATTGCTAAGTAATAAACTGTATAACATGTGAAGAATCCGTCTTCCGCACGTAGCCTTCTAGGTCTTAAGTCTGAGGAAAATAATGTACGAAACAGGTATACTTAGGATAAGAAACAGGGAATGACTGCATAAGCAGGAGTTTATTAAAAATCGATTTTAAACAAGTATCATACATGTTGAATACGATATATTAGATGAAATATAGTGCAAATAAATTCGCACATATAAATAAAGGAGCGATTTTGTGACTGAATTAGAGAAAAAAGAACATGTATCAGTAGTGAAAGATAATATGCAAGTAGTTGTTGATACAGTTATTAAAGATGAAGAGCTTGTTGAACTGAATAAAGAAGCTGATTTATATGTACAAAAGTTAAATAGTGAACAAAATACTGACCTTTCAAAAGTATTATCCCAGCTGGGAGATTTAGGAGATAAAGAGCAGCAAGCAGCAGGGCAAACATTATCAGCACTAAAACGTCCTGTTACTGCAATGATGAATGGAAAGAATGAAGAAATTCCAAATACGTTATTAGAATTACGTAAAGTGGTATCAGAACTCGATCCCAATTCAATGAAAGCATCGGGAATGAAGAAGTTTATGTTTAAGGTTTTCAAGAAAAACCCACTTGAAACGTATGTGCATAAATATCAATCTATAGATAAACAAATTGAAGAAATCATACGAGCGTTGCTTATTGGGCGTGACAACTTACAAGAGGATACAGTTGGTTTAGAAATGTTAAAAGAGCAATCACATGATAAAATTCATGCGCTTGATAAACAAGTATATTTAGGACGAAAGCTCGCTGGCATGCTTGAAGTAGAAAAGCAAAATCCAGATCGTCAAAAGGATATTCCATTAATCAATGATGCGTTAGAAAAAATTCTTGTACGTACGCGTAACATGCAGCAAGCGAAAAGTGTATTACTGCAGTCTATTGCATCTGTAGACATTATTAAGAAGAATAATGAAAAGTTGACAGAAGCAATTCGTAATGCGATTACAATGACGCAAAACGTAGTTACTGTTTCAGCAGCGATTCAGCTGGCATTAACAAATCAACGTAAGACGATTGATGCAGTGAATGCGACAAACGAAGCAATTGAATCAATGGTGTTAAGTAACTCACAAGCATTAAAACAGAATACAGAAGAAACAACACAGTTACTTGAAAACCCAGCAATCAGCATGGATAAGCTACGCGAATCATTCCAAAATGTGTTTGCAGCTATTGAAGCATCTGAGAAATCATCAGAGCGTATTATTGAATCTAGTAAAAAGTTTGTTATTGAACTCGACACATTTAATGATGAAATGAAGCAGAAGCTCATTCAGCGTCCAAAGAAATAAAGAATCGTTAGAGGAGGTGAAAAAATGGGCTTCTTTAAATTAGTTTTAATACTAATTGGAGTATTGCTTTTAGTAGGATTTACAATTGTTGTCTTGCTTGTGTATTTCGGCCGGAAATTTTATTTATCATGGGCGAAACCGTATAAACGAGCGAATGAATCAATTGAAAAATTATCAAATAAATCAACACCGTTCTTACAAGAATTTACGCAGAATCCGCTTTTTTATCGCTGGATTCGTACAGAGGGGAAAAAAGAAAAACAAACATTGAATACTCTTTTCTGTGCGGCGGATCAACGTACAAGAGAACAAGTTTTCTCTATGTTACCGAAAGATAAACAGAAAAAGGTACACGCTATGGCAAAAACAACGAAAAAAGTGACGAATGAAGATATCGATGTAGCAGCGATGAAAGTAAAAGATTTTTTACGACAAGAATCACAACAATCATCTAAGCCAACAGATTTATCGTTTTATAAATTGTATTTTTATGACCGTTATCCAGATGCATTAAATACAATTCAAGCGTATAAACGCGCAATCAATCCGTCACTACAAAGAACAGTCGATGAAATTACAATTGCCGTATTAAACGCACTTCCGTATTACCAAGAACATCGCATGTTTGAACAACAACACAAACTTGAAACTTTCTTAATGAAAGATTTAACGGATATGCTGTCACTAGTGGCTCAGCTACCGCCATCACAGCGTCCTGAAAAAGAAGAAGAATTGCAGGTTTACTTACAAAACTTCCAAAAAGAAATGGAAGCAGTAGAGCGTGATATTCGTGACTCCATTAATCATGATTTGAATGTGAAAATGAGAGCGGCGAAGGAAAAATTTAAGAATAAGTAAAAGAAAGCCTCTTGAGTCACGTACTCAAGAGGTTTTTGTAGTTTAACTATTAAGTTTGAATTGTATCCAAACTTACGCGTGCCTAATTTTTCTTTATATAGGCTTTCAATTTCAAGCACTTCAAGAGGTGTTAATGTTTTAGAGAGTGTTTGAAGAAGAGAAAAAGAAAAATTATATTTGTAATCAGGATTTTTATTAATTAATGGTATTAACTGAACAGTATTCCTAGAAGTTGCTCCTTATTATCTGTAAATATAGGAGGAAATAAATAATTGTTTTCTTAGTATAGAATTTTTTGTTGCTATGGTACATTCTATAAGTTATTTCTTATTTATTAGTTAACTTGGATATTTCAATAGATTTTTGAGTGCAATGCTTCATAGCCGAAATAATAGCTGTTCTTAATCCTTTCTCTTCTAACGTTGCTACAGCTTCTATTGTCGTCCACCTGGAGAACAAACCATGTCTTTAAGTGCACCTGGGTGTATTCCTGTTTCAAGTACCATTTTTGCAGAACCTAATACAGCTTGGGCTGCGAATTTATATGCTTGAGTTCTTGGCATACCATCTAGTACAGCAGCATCTGCCATAGCTTCTATAAACATATATACATATGCTGGAGAAGAACCACTTACAGATGTTACAACGTCCATTAATCTTTCATGTACTATCTCTGTTTGGCCAAAACTATTAAATATAGTTAGTATATCTTCTAGGTCTTTTTCCGTAACCATTTTATTAGCACATAATGCAGACATTCCTTCTCCAACAAGAGCAGGTGTATTAGGCATTACTCTAACAACTTTTAACTTTCTGCCAAAGGCGTCCTCAGTACTCTTAATGTTTTTCCCTGCAGCAATAGTTACTACTACTACATCGCTTTTTATCTGCTCTTTTATTTGGTTAATTACTGATGAGTATAGGTCTGGTTTGATTGATAAAATTAAAATATCAGCATTGTTAGCTACTTTATTGTTGTCAGTAGTTGTGATTATATCGTATTTTTCACTAGCATTTTTTAAATTAATGACATTTAAATCTGAACAAATTATTTTATCTGAGGAAACTATATTTTTGTTAATCATTCCACCTATCATAGCGATACCCATATTTCCGCATCCTATGAATCCTATTTGTTTGTTCATAATAATTCGCTCTCGCTCCTTTTAGTATAAATTTCATTAGATTGAAATTTATTATTCTAAAAAACTTTGTGATATCCTGTAAAAGAGAAATAGGCATTATAAATAATATCGAGATTACTATAAAAAAATATTTTAAGAGAGTACATTGTTTTTTGCAATACCAAATATGCATAGAAATCACTTTTATTGTGTACTAAACAAGCATATTTTCTATAGTTTGAAATTTTTATTATATTTCACTCTATAACATCTTAAATACTTTTGGAGAATATAACATATCATTATCAGTAGTATAATGAAAAGGGGAAATTGAAAGGATTGCTACGTAAAATATTTGAAAAAAAACAATTTGATATACAGAGTACTTATGAAGCACTATATTCTTTCGGGAAAATTATACGTGTTAATACAAAATACCTCTTTTGTTGTACGTTAAGAGATATTTGTTCAGAAAACTATATCAACGTTTTCTAGATATAATCAAGTTAATAAAGTGCGTACAAGATTCAGTGATCAATTAATTTTTGGCGTTTTCTTTCTGAACATGTGGTTATCCTTTAAGAACGTTGTCATAGTAAATTTTTCTAGTCCTTAGCGTGCAATTTTCCAAGAATGGTGTTGTATTTTTATAAACCCCGATAATTTCCATTTATCAATAAAAATTAAATATGCAGCCTTCTTTGTTTTTTAAAACATCTCTTGACATAAAAATCCACTGTATTGCATAATATAAAAAATTAAAATTAAAATTAAAATTAAAATCGTTGAAGGGAACTAGTACATATGTTTTCTTGCGCAAGAGAGTGGAATCCGCAGGCTGAAAGATTCCTCGCAAAGAAACTATCGAACCTATCCCCGAGTTTTAAACGAAAGTTTAAGCGTATGCCTGCGTTACAGGCGACAAGCGGATATGGATCATATCAATGAAGGTGGTACCGCGGAACGATGACCGTTTCGTCCTTTTTAAGGGCGGAGCGGTCTTTTTATTTGAATTTTTGTTGCGAAATGGGCATCATTTGCAGGGGATTTTTCCCTGCAAATTGCACGCGGTAGAAGAGTATTTTGTTTCCATTCGAAAAAAGAAGCGGCACACCTTATAAAAAAATTTTCATTTTAGACGAGGAGGTACAAAAGTGAAAAAACAACGAATTGTCATAAAAATTGGAAGCAGTTCTTTGGCAGCGAATCAAGGCGGCATCTCTAGCGAACAGCTTTCAGATCACGTTGCCGCCTTGGCACGGCTGAAACAGGAAGGACATGAAATTTTGCTGATTACATCCGGGGCCGTTGCCGCAGGCTTCTCTGCTCTTGGGTATCCCGGACGGCCTGTGACAATCAAAGGAAAACAGGCTGCCGCCGCTGTCGGGCAAAGTCTCTTAATGCAGGCGTATACAGAGGAATTCCTCAAATATGGGATTGTTACCGCGCAGCTTCTACTAACAAGAAGCGATTTTTCTAGAAAAGAACAATACAGCAATGCCTATGCAACTTTATCAGAGCTGCTGGACCGCTCTGCCTTGCCTATTATCAATGAAAACGATTCTATTTCTGTAGAGGAGCTAACGTTCGGAGATAATGACATGCTGTCGGCTTTAGTAAGCGGGCTCGTGTCGGCAGATATGCTCATGATTTTTACGGATGTGAACGGTTTGTACGACCGGAATCCTCAGAAAAATCCGGACGCGAAAAAGTATTACTTTCTTCCTGACGTTACGGAAGAAATTGACGCTCTTGCCGGAGATGCTGGCTCAAAGCTCGGTACCGGCGGCATGAGATCGAAAATCGATGCGGCGAAGACGGCGCTGTCTCTCGGTGTGAGCGTATTCATCGGAACAGGAAGCGGACAGGAGAAGTTTTTAGATGTTTTGAAAGGCAAAGGTGACGGAACGTACATCGGTAATACGCCGCAAAAAGTGATCAAGATGAACAAGCAATGGATTGCATTGCATTCGCTCGTGAGAGGACAAATCGAGGTGGATGCTGGCGCAGCCGCTGCTATCGTCCATCATGGAAAAAGTCTTCTGCCCGCTGGTGTTACCGGCGTGTTCGGGATCTTTCAGGCCGGCGAAGTGGTGGAGGTCATCACGCAAAAAGGACGCGTAATCGGCAAAGGGCAGTGCAGATATAGCGCAGAGGAATTGCGGGCGCTGAAAGGCATGCGGAGCCGTGACATTCAAGCGCGAGAAGAAAGGCATAGCTACGAGGTCATTCATAGGGATAATTGGGTTTCATCTTAAGAAAAACAGAAGCCGGCTTGTTTAGGTGCAAAAACCAAGGCTTTTCGTCTTAACTGGCGTTTTTTGCCTTTTCTCTGCTCAAAGCGTCAGTAACTTGAATGTTTAGACAGGATGAGCAACAGAACGTTAAGAGCCCGGTCGATTCAACTAATATCTGTGTAGGAGAGTTTTGGGTTGCAGTGCCTAGCTGGCGGAGTTAGACACGTCTCAAATTTTATCTTTAAAAGGGGGAAGTGAAAATGAACGAAGTATTAGCAAAGGGACAAAAAGCGAAAGCGGTTATGAGAGAGCTTGTGGCCAAATCGACGGATCAAAAAAATAAGGCGCTGGCGGCTATCGCTGAGAAATTGATGGCGGAGACATCCTACATTTTGACGGAAAACAAACGGGATATCGAACAAGGAAAAGCGAAAGGAATGTCTGCATCACTCCTTGACCGCCTCCTGTTGAACGAACAGCGCATCATTGACATGGCAGAGGGCATCCGGCAGCTGATTGATTTGCGTGACCCTGTCGGAGGGTGCGTGGCGGCATGGGAACGGCCGAACGGATTGTCCATTCAGGAGGTGCGCGTGCCACTCGGCGTTGTGGGGATGATTTACGAGGCGAGGCCAAATGTGACGGTGGATGCGGCCACGATTTGCTTGAAAACAGGAAACGCGGTGATTCTGCGCGGTAGTTCTTCCGCCATTTATTCCAACAAAGCCATTGTCGCTGTCATTCACCGGGCACTCGAACAAACTAGCCTGCCTCCAGACAGCGTACAGCTCATTGAAGATACGTCACGTGAAAGCGCAAAGCAGCTGTTTACATTGAACGAGTACTTAGATGTTCTTATTCCAAGAGGCGGCAAGCAGCTGATTGATATGGTAGTGAGAGAAGCGTCTGTCCCTGTATTAGAAACAGGTGCGGGAAATTGTCACATTTTCATTGATGAAACAGCAGATAAACAGATGGCATTCGACATTATTGTAAACGCTAAAACACAGCGCCCGTCCGTATGCAACGCTATTGAAACAATTGTACTTCATGAGAATTGGGTGGAGCGTTACGGTACTGAGCTGTTTTCCTTCTTGAAGGAAAAAGGAGTGGAGCTACGCGGGGATAAGAAAGCTTTGACAATTGATTCATCTCTTGTCCCTGCTTCAGAAGAAGACTGGCAAACAGAGTTTTTGTCTCTTACGCTGGCAGTCAAAATCGTTTCCTCGGTTGAAGAAGCGATTCGCCACATCAATGCTTATGGCTCCAAGCATTCCGAAGCGATTATTACAGAAAACGAAGGAAATGTCAGTAAATTTTTCATTTCCGTCGATGCCGCGGCGCTGTACCATAATGCTTCGACTCGCTTTACGGACGGCTTTGAATTTGGCTTCGGCGCCGAAATCGGCATCAGCACGCAAAAGCTGCACGCGCGGGGGCCGATGGGATTGCCTGCATTGACTTCCACGAAATATGTGATTCGTGGGAATGGACAGATTCGGGGATAAGAAGCAGAGGGCAGATGCAAAGCCCCTCCTGCTTTATTTTTGCTTTTGTTTGTACAGCCACTTATATGTTAATGAAAAAACGTCTAAAGGTAAATGACAGCAATATCGCCGGATACTACCTTTAACCCTATTAGAACCATATAACATGAAAAAATGGATGAACAGATCAAATATAGTAAATGCATACCCTTCCTAAGCCTGGGTAGTTTGTTTTTTGAATATGCGTAAGGTAAAATCCCTCATATATAGAGTGAGGGATTTTATGATTACTTCGCTTGTATAGTAGTTTTGCTAGAAGGGATACTCTCGTTATGCAACCGATCCAAAGCAGTCACCACATACGTATACGTCTTACCAGACACAGCTGTTTTATCTACATAAATTTCCCCAGGTTTTGTTTTTCGTACAGTAGTAAGTAAGTTTTCAGCTTTTTGAATGTCAACGTCATTCTTTTCATTTACTCGATAGATTGCATAATACGTAGAATCATTGTTTCTATCATCGATGATTCCTAAGGCAATACCATCATTTCTTGCAATAGCACCTTTTAAAGTAGGTTGCTTAGGTGGATCGTGATCTAGCCAAGGCATTGGTGGAATTAATGCAGGATGTGTATAAATATCTTTTTGTAGTCGATCTTTTATTCCTAATGGATTGTTATTTATATCTTTAAGGCTAAAGTGCATGCTACCTTTTATTTGTGAATATTGATGATTTAATGCAATTTGCCTTGGATATTCTTCAGGGTCTGACCAAGCGGGGACTGAGTTATTATTAATTTTATATGCAGCTTGTCCAATATATAGGTGAATTTGTTTGTTTTCTGTTTCTTTTATCCACCAATCTAGTAAAACGTCATATGCTGCAGGTGCAAAACCGATATTCCAATAGATTTGTGGTGTAATATAGTCAATATACCCTTTTTGTATCCATTCTCGTGTGTCAGCATATAGGTCATCATAATTTCTTTGTCCAGCAGTTGTATTAGAACCGGTTGGATCATCAGCAATATTCCTCCATACTCCAAATGGACTAATTCCAAATTTGACATAAGATTTTTCTTGTTTAATAGCAGTATTTAATCCGTTTACAAGTTGGTTCACATTATCACGACGCCAGTCTTCAATGTTAGAAAATCGCCCATTATTATATGTTTCATATGTGTTTTGATCTGGAATTTCCTCACCCGCTACTTTGTAGGGATAAAAATAATCGTCCATGTGAAGTGCGTCAATGTCATAATTTTGTACAATTTCCAATGCACCTTCCGTTATAAAAGCTTTCACTTCTGGAATACCAGGATTATAGTATAGTTTCCCGCCGTAGGGTATGACCCAATCGGGATGTTGCTTTGCTGGGTGGTTTTCTGCTAATCGGTTTATATCGGTATGATTCATCGTTATTCTGTAGGGATTAATCCAAGCGTGGAATTCAAGATTTCTTTTATGTGCTTCTTCAATCATAAATGCGAGTGGATCATAACCGGGGTCTTTTCCTTGTATGCCTGTGAGATATTCGGACCAAGGGCCATATTGGGAAGGGTAAAAAGCGTCTGCGGTTGGTTTAATTTGAACAACAACTGTATTCATACCTAGATTTTTTACATCATCTAGTAGTTTGATAAATTCTTGTTTCAGCTTTTCGATAGGTAATCCTGGCTTAGAGGGCCAATCAATGTTGAGAACAGATGCAATCCATGCGGCGCGTAATTCATGTTTTTGATACGTAGTAGGTACTTCAGCTTGTGTGAACCTAGAGCTTATGAACAAGAAGGGAATAATCAAGATGACGCTACAACAACTCATCAATAATTTTCTGAAAATAATCGTACGCCTCCTTACATATTCTATTTTCGAGACTACTATATCACGTGAATATAAGATTCACAATTGAGAAAGTAGGGGCTGAAACTTTTATTTAACATAAAAAAATTTTTTTCTGAAATTTCATTTCGTCAGAACTAATTTGTCTACATTCTTCATATGATTTTTAATAACGTGAAACTTCCTTTCGTTGGTGGTTTGACAGTCCTTGAAAAAGGATAAAAATTACTTAAAGCATATAGGAGGATTATGAAATGAAAGTTCTGTTTGTATGCTCTGGAGGAATGTCCAGTTCAATTGTTGTAAACGCTTTAAAAAAAGAAGCGGAGAAGAAGGGAATTAATATGGATGTACACGCAATTGGAACGAGTGAAGTGGAAGAAGAGGTTAAGAACGGCTGGGACGTTGTAATGGTTGCTCCGCAAGTAAGGCATAGATTTGATGCAGTGAAAAAAATAGCAGATGAGCAGTCTGTTCCTTGTGGTATAATTCCGCCACAAGCTTATACACCACTTGGTGGACCGACGCTATTAAAGGCTGTGAATGAATTAATCCGTTAGGAGGGAAGTTTGATGAATAAGTTTGTCTCATTTCTTGAGAATAACTTATCTGGTCCAATGGCGAGGCTTTCTGAGCAAAGGCATTTACAAGCAATTCGTGATGGTGTAATTTCAGCATTACCGTTTATTATTGTAGGAAGTTTCTTTCTAATTGTGGCGTTTCCGCCTCTTCCAAAGGATAGTTTTATTTCACTATGGGCAGCCAAACATCAAACGAGTATTTTAATACCGTATCGGTTAACGATGTTTATTATGTCGCTCTATATCGCCTTTGGTATTGGATATAATTTAGCGAAAAGTTACAAATTAGATGCCTTATCAGGAGCGCAGCTTGCAGTCTGCTCATTACTTCTTACATTGACACCTGAACTCATTGATAAGAAAGGATTTATGCTCCCAATGACAAACCTTGGAGGGCATGGGTTATTTGTTACAATGATTGTTTCCATTTTATCGGTTGAGATTTTGAGATTCTGTAAGACGAAAAATGTGATGATTAAAATGCCAGAGCAAGTACCACCGTCTGTATCTCGTTCTTTTGAAGCACTTATACCTGCTGCTTTCGTTATTATTATTATGAGTATTATTACTGTTGTTTTTAGCATTGATTTACATCATTTAGTTGATAAGCTAGCTGCACCATTAGTAAAAGCTGGTGATAGTTATTTTGGAGTTATTCTACCTGTGTTTCTAATTACATTCTTCTGGTCATTTGGCATACATGGTGTTTCTGTTGTTGGGACAGTTGCCCGTCCTTTATGGGAAGTTTATCTTGGTAAAAACTCTGCTGCAGTTGCAGATGGAGCAAGCAGTATACCATTTATTGCACCAGAACCATTATACCAATGGTTTATATGGATTGGTGGTTCCGGAGCTACATTAGGGCTTGTATTAGCCATGATTGTCTTCGGTAGATCAAAGTATTCCAAAGCGCTGTCAAGAACGTGTATTGTACCTGGTATTTTTAATATTAATGAGCCAGTTATATTTGGGCTTCCAATCGTGTTAAACCCGATTTTAATTATTCCTTTTATTATTACACCATTAGTAACAGCGACAATTGCTTATACTGCAACAGCAATGGGACTGGTTACACCAACTTATATTATGCCGCCATGGACATTACCAGCTCCAATTGGTGCATATTTAGCGACGGGTGGAGATTGGAGAGCTGTTGTGTTAGTCTTCATTAATATAGCAATCTCATTCCTTATCTATCTGCCATTTTTTAAAATGTACGATAAAAATATGATTGAAGTCGAAAAGAGTGGTGATGGCGAGTGAGGTTCTGTGAACGTGTAATGATGCGAAATATGAAGAAATCATACAGATATGTATTAGAGTGATAGGCAACTAGTCTATCACTTCTTTCATGATTAAAGGTGAAACTAATCAGCTTTATTACAGTACCGTTTTCAAAAGAAATAACAAATGAAATTCAGCAAGCCTTATCTATAGAAGCTTCTAACGTACAACTTATATGTAGTTTGAATTTTAAGCTCGGGCTATGTTTTGCGAATGCAGTGAAAAAAGTCTGTAAACAATCTGATTTTCCAATAGAACAATTAGATTTAATTGACTCGCATGGTCAAACGATTTATCATCAGCCTGTTCAAGAGAAGACGATTGTTCCATCGACACTACAAATCGGAGAACCCGCAGTTATAGCCTATGAAACAGGAACAACAGTCATTTCAAATTTTCGAACAATGGATATGGCGGCTGGTGGTCAAGGAGCCCCTCTTGTTCCATATTCAGAACTTATTTTATATAGAGACCAAAATAAAAATCGATTACTTCAAAATATTGGTGGGATAGGGAATGTAACTGTAATTCCAAGCCGAGTATCTAAACAAGAAGTGATTGCCTTTGATACGGGGCCAGGAAATATGGTGATAGATGAAGTATGTCAGCGATTATTCCAGTACTCGTTTGATAAAAATGGTGAGATAGCAAGACAAGGAAGTGTCATAAATGAAATGCTTTATTCTTGTATGAGTCATTCGTTTTTTAAAACTGTTCCACCTAAGTCAACAGGAAGAGAACAGTTTGGAGAAGAGTTTACAGATGAATTGCTAAAGCGATTTAAGGAGCACCGTAAGGAAGATATTGTAGCTACTGTAACGATGTTTACAGCAAACTCGATTGTTCATCATTATCAAAAAGTTATTTCTCCTTATTATCATATTGATGAAGTTATTCTTGACGGAGGTGGAAGTTATAATAAAACACTTGTAGAAATGATAAAAGAGAGTTTGAAGGAGGCGCCCTGTAAAGTACTTATACAAGAGGAAATTGGGTATTCATCATCCGCAAAAGAAGCAATTGCTTTTGCTGTGCTAGCAAATGAAACATATCATCGTAATCCAAGTAATGTACCAAGTGCTACAGAAGACATCCTGTCGTTTTAGGTAATGTAACATTCCCTCCAATTGTGAGGTAAGAAAAAGTGGGTGGAAAGATGAAGTATATGATAGGTGTAGACGGTGGTGGGACGAAGACAGAAGCGATTGCATTTGACCAAAATGGTAAAGAAATAGCAAGAAGTATGAGCTGTTTCGGAAATGTTTTACTAGATTATGAGAAAGCTTTATCGCATATTATGGAGGCAATTGAATATTGTCAACAAAGCTTGTCTAAAGAGGACTGCGTTTGTATTTGTTTAGGGCTGGCGGGTGTGAAAAGTATAGATATTAATGTGTTAAAGGAACGTTTAATAGCGAGATATCAAACAAATATTGAAATTTATGATGATGCAGTAATTGCACATGCGGCCTTATTAGGAGGAAACGATGGTATTTTAACAATAGCGGGAACAGGTGCTATCTGCTTAGGGAAAAAAGGAGCAGAATATGAGTATAGTGGAGGATGGGGCCATATTTTAGGAGATGAAGGGAGTGGGTATTGGATTGCTTTGCAGGCGTTAAGAAGGATGACAATCGAGTATGATAAAGGTGAGCAATTTTGCAATCTTAGCAGAGTAATACAAAAGCAAGTTCCTATTCATACACCATTTGATATAAAACAACTTGTATATTCCTCACAGAAAGATCAGGTTGCTGCGATTACCCCCCTTGTAATAGAGGAAGCAAGGAAAGGTAATGATGATGCGTTCAAAATTATATCAAAAGCTAGTGAAGAATTAGCCAGAATTACAGTTGACGTGTATAAGAAAATGTCATTTGAAGTACCAATTTCAATTGCAGTAAAAGGCGGAATTTTGTGCTCTGTACCAGAAATATATGCTGAATTTAAGAGGTATTGCGAAAACTATATTAATGAAATAAATTTTATTCAGAGTGAAATTTCATCAGCAAAAGGAGCTTATTTTTTAGCTGTAAAAAAATCTACTTTATTTTAAATACAGTTTTTCCATATAGCAGTCTTCTTTAAAAAGGAGGTGTTATATGGATTTTGGGATTAAAATATGGATTTTTTTATTTAGAATTTCATTTCCGATCTTCTTGCTTATCGTATGTATGAATATTATAGCCATTATAGGAATTGATAAGGTTCCGGTGCATAAACCGCAAGTTATAATACTTGTAAGTTTGTTTATAGCCTGGTCAATAGGATATATTTTACAATATATTAAATCCGTACGTGTTATTGCATGGAATTTGATAGGAATTACAACGGTAGCAAGTTTCATATTTTATTGTATGGCTTACTTCTATGCCACTTATGCTTGAAGAGTGTATTGAGAATAGTAAATAGAAAGTGAATGATTATATGATTCATATCAACCAGTTTCTGTATGTAATAGGTGCTTATATGGTTGGGAACATATTAACAGCATATATGATTATAAAATGGAAATACGGGATAGATATTCGAGATGTTGGTAGTGGAAATCCTGGTGCGAGGAATATGGGGCGTTTATACGGAAAAGTATATTTTATTGCTACATTTCTAGGAGATGTCCTTAAAGGAGCAATTGTTGTTTATGTAGCAAGAATCTTATTTGGGGAGTCTATATTTCTATTAATCTCGCTACTAGCAGTTGTTGTAGGTCATATATATCCAATTTTCTTTAAATATAAAGGCGGAAAGGGAATTTCGACATTTATTGGCGGACTGATTGTGTTCAATTATTTGATAGCGCTCACTCTGGTACTTATATTTATTTTGTTTTATTTAATTTTTAAGAGTTTTACAAAGGCTGGTTTAATTACAATCGCTTGTTTACCACTTTGTATGATTGCATACTCTTATTCTATGGTAGCGATTGTATTAAGTGTTTGCATTATTATATTGATTTTGTACGCACATAGAAAATAAAGGGGATTAAAACATGGGGCTAATGTATAAAATTGCTGATCAAGCATGGGAGTTTGAAAGTATTCATAAACTAAATTATAAAACATTCGTAGAAGAAATTCCGCAGCATGAACAAACAGAAGAGCGCAAACGTATAGATTTGTTCCATGAAGAAAATACGTATTTAAATACCTCATTTAGAGGAGTGGTTACCAGAACGTGGTGATCGTGTATATGAAATTCGTTTATTAGCTGTGGAGCAAGAATATCGAAACGGAAGAGCTTTACTCGGATTGATTCGATTTTTGCATCGCTATTTGCTTCTAAATGGGTATGATTTAGCGCTCATTTTAGCCGATGGATATCACCCGAAAAATGTTTGAACAATCTAGTATTACAAGTCTTGTGACGAAAGAATATACATTTTGACCTGGACCCGTAGAAATCGCAGAAAATGTCCAGCAAGCATTTGCTTCTAATCCAATTTCGCATCGTTCCATTCAATTTAAAGCTGCGATGGAGAATGTGAAAGAACGATTATTGCTAATGATTCAATCGCTTTACAGCTAAAGTTATTAAAGGGACGTGGATTCGTTTTAACAAATGGTGAGTTTGGAAATCGTTTAATCAAGCAGGCGATTCGAGCAAACTTATCGTTTGATACATATGAAAGAGAAATGGGGAGACCATTTTTATACAATGAAATAGAGGAATTAGCGGAAAAGCAATTGGAGCATACACTGGGCTCTCTTTTGTATTTTATAATCATACTGTAAATCCGACTGCAACTTTCTCTGTGTACATGGATATAGGAATGTACACAGAGAACAGAAGTGTACCGTACTCTCAGTCTTGGAATTTAATATGCGCCTTACAAGAAGCATTAAAGAATCTTGAAGATGAAAACAAATTTAAGAAAATATATAAGATGTATACCTTTATTGAAGCAGCTGTTACCAATATGGAATTACAACTTGTATCTCAAAAAAAGTATGCTTCATCTATCATTCTTACAATTGCATTAGATAAAGAACTTTCTTCTAAGGAAATAGGAGATTCATTAGCATTGCAAGGGTTTATTATCCATTATGAATCAAACTATTTACAACAAAATAACTGGATTCAAATTGCTTGCTTAAATCACTATAAAGAACGTGAAATGAAAAGAATGTTGGATTGCTTACAAATGCAGATAGAACAAGTACATGTATAGTACAGAAAAGACGGTTATGAAGACCGTCTTTCTTGTTTGATGCATTATGTATGTGTTGCTCCAAATAAGGATTCCATCTTTACTTTTCCTTTTTCTCGAATTTCTGCATTTGTATGTACCATGATATATCTATGTGCCCAAGCAATTGCGATAACATCATCTAACAGGCCGATTCCAATAATAGCTGCTAAATCTGGGATGAAATCGATTGACCATACATAATAGGAAAGCGCAGCTAATATAATTATTTTGGCTTTAGTAGGCAGTCCGTTCTTTTTTAAAGTGTAATATAAAATAATGCTCTCATACACACCGGATTTTCCTAATTTCGTTGCACCTTCATTTAATTTTTTCCATAATTTCTGTTTCTCCATATAATCACTCCTTATTTCGTTTTTTCATTAATTTTGTAAAAGTATATTTAACATTATGTAAATGCGCTTAAAAATATAGATTTTTTAAAAGGATAGACAAACAATCGACAAAATAACCCTTTTTATCATTTCTTTCTTGTTGTTCATACTCATATGAGTAAAAAAGAAGAATATTGGGGGGAGAAAACATGTGGCTTTTGTTTGATGTAATAGCCGATATTATTCTGTTCTATCCGAGGACTGACGCGAAATTAAAATATCATATTGCGCAGCTAAGTGAACAAGAATGGTTTCGAGATGTACATGAAGATACAAGGTATACAGGGATTATTTGGAATAATCGGAAAATCAAGAGGCTGATTTTGTTACCTACAAATATGAAATTGCTAACAAAATCAAAAGAGAAACAGAAAGAACTAATCCAAATCATTCATAGTGAGCATAAAAAAAGGAGATAAGAATTATCTTATTTTTCATATTTAGCGAAACAAGTGGTACAATGAGAGCTTAATGTGAAAAATGAGGAAAAGAAGTGATCTGTTTGAAAAACTTTTTAGAATTAGGAATTAGTGAGACATTTAATCATACATTACGTGAAAATGGGATTGCTGAAGCAACGCCAATTCAAGAGAAAGCAATCCCGGTTGTTATGGCTGGAAAAGATATAATTGGGCAAGCAAAAACAGGAACAGGGAAGACATTGGCGTTCGTCTTACCAATTCTAGAAAAAATTGATCCTGAGTCAAGTGATGTACAAGCTTTAATTGTTGCACCAACTAGAGAATTAGCACTACAAATCACAACTGAAATTGAAAAAATGCTTGTTCATCAAGAAAATATCAATGTTCTTGCGATATATGGTGGTCAAGATGTTGCGCAGCAAATGAGAAAGTTAAAAGGAAATACGCACATTGTTGTGGCAACACCAGGACGTTTATTAGACCATTTACGCCGCGAAACGATTGTATTATCCAATGTTTCTATGCTTGTATTAGATGAAGCAGATCAAATGCTTCATTTCGGCTTTTTATATGATATAGAAGACATTTTAGAAGAAACACCTGAGAGTAAACAAACGATGTTATTTTCAGCGACGATGCCAAAAGATATTAAAAAGCTTGCGAAGCGCTATATGAAAGAACCTGAGATGATTCAAATTCAAAGTGCGGAAGTAACGGTGAATAATATTAAGCAAGGTATTATTGAAACGACAGATCGGACAAAGCAAGATGCACTGCGCCATGTGATGGACCGGGATCAGCCGTTTTTAGCAGTTATTTTTTGTCGTACAAAGCGTAGAGCGAGTAAGTTATATGATGATTTAAAAGGGTACGGCTATAACTGCGATGAGCTTCATGGTGATTTATCTCAAGGAAAACGGGAACGAGTAATGAAGAGTTTTCGTGATGCGAAAATTCAATATTTAATCGCAACAGATGTAGCAGCTCGTGGATTAGATGTAGAAGGCGTAACACATGTATTTAACTATGACATTCCAGAAGATGTAGAGAGTTATATACACCGAATTGGCCGAACTGGACGCGCTGGTGGATCAGGCCTTGCAATTACATTCGTTGCACCGAAAGATGAAATGTATTTAAAAGAGATTGAAAAAGGCATTGGCGCAACGTTGCAAAGACAAGAGTTGGAACTACCTGTTAAACAAAACGATGATGCGAGTGAAAAAAAGAAAAAACAGCAAATCAAAAAACCAAAGAAAACAGGTCAATACGGTCAAAAAGATAACCCTGGGGGATCAAAGAATACAAAACAACGATCATTTCATAAACCAAGTGAAAAGAAAAATAGCAAAAAGCAAGGTCAGCAGAGACGCGGTAGATAATATAGAGTAAGTGTTTATAGTGAAAAGTCGTTTCCTTTTAAAGAAGGGAACGACTTTTTTTGTTTTTATGTACAGCAGGTAAATAGATGTAAAGAATTCTTTTTTGTTCATTAAAGTAGAAGGATAATTTAATTAGGATGTTGTATACATCATTAGGAAACATGTGGTAAAAACAACTTGATTCATTTTAATTTGTATGACACTTTTTCACAGGCTACGCATATATTTATACTAGACCGACAGTCGGTCTAGATGAAAGGAGTTTCTTTGTGAGAACAGTAAAAGAATATGAAGAACGTAGAAATGAAATTCTGGATACAGCAGAAAAACTGTTCGTTTCTAAAGGGTATATGAAAACAACTGTAAATGATATTTTACGAGAAATTGGTATTGCGAAAGGAACATTTTATCATTATTTCAAATCAAAAGAGGAAGTAATGGACGCTATTATTACTCGGATTGTAAATGCAGATGTAGTGGCCGCAAAAAAGATTGCCTCAAGTCCTAATATCACTGTGTTGGATAAATTGTTTCAAATTTTAATGGTGCAAGTGCCGAAAGCAGGTGGGAATAAAGAAAAAATGATTGAACAATTTCACCAGCCAAATAATGCAGAAATGCATCAAAAAAGTTTAGTGCAAGCTATTTTACATTTAACACCTGTTTTAACAGAGGTAATTGAACAGGGAATCAAAGAAAAAATTTTTGAGACGGCTTACCCCCAGGAAACAATGGAGTTCTTGATCGCGTCTGCACAAGTCATATTCGATGAAGGATTGTTTCAATGGCAGCCGCATGAAGCAATGCAAAGAGCAAAGGCGTTTATCAATATAATGGAAACGACTTTGGGAGCTAAAAAAGGAACGTTTAATTACATTTTGGATATTTTGATGAGGCAGTCCTAAAATAATTTTTTTATAAAATTTTTAGACCGGCAGTCGGTCTAGACCCTTGATGAAAGGTGTGTATACGATGCAAAATACCATCAATATAAAATCTTTCCCTAAAGATTTTAACCTCATGGTGATTGGACAAATTGTATCTATCTTAGGTTCCACCCTTTTACGTTTTGCTTTATCACTCTATGTACTGGATATAACGGGGCGTGCGGACATTTATGCTACTTTGTATGCTATATCGAGTGTCCCTTTGTTGTTGTCACCTCTTGGCGGGGCTATCGCTGATAGATTTAACCGGCGTAATTTGATGGTAATCTATGACATATTAAGTAGTGTTATTATTTTCTGCTTTCTTTTGTTATTATCAGTCGGCAAGACTTCCGTGGTACTTATCGGTGTTGTTATGGTTTTGCTAGCGATTATTAGTGCAATGTATTTCCCTGTTGTTATGGCGAGTATTCCGCTGCTCGTTACGGAAAAAAAGCTAGAACAGGCAAATGGTATCGTGAATGGTGTTCAAGCTTTGTCGGGTGTAGCGGCACCTGTTTTGGGCGGAGTGCTATACGGCCTTGTAGGGTTAAAAATGCTTGTCGTGCTGAGTGGTATCACTTTTTTCTTGTCAGCAATATTAGAGACTTTTATTAAGATTCCGTTTGTTAAAAGGAAACAGGATGAGCATATTGTGCCAACAATCGCAAAAGACCTGAAAGTTGGATTTACCTATGTTGTCAAACAGCCTTATATATTGAAATCCATGATATTAGCCGCTTTGCTCAACTTGATCCTTACACCACTCTTTATTGTCGGTAGTCCCATCATTTTACGAGTAACGATGCGAAGTAGCGAAACGTTGTATGGCATCGGGATGGGACTCATAGATTTTGCTACAATTTTAGGGGCTTTATCCATCGGTTTCTTTGCGAAAAAGATGCAAATGAAAACAATATATCAGTGGATACTTATGATTGCTCTATTAATTGTACCGATGGCGGTCTCCATTATGCCACTTGTTCTTAGATTTGGATACTATCCGTCATTTATCCTCTTTATCTTGTGTGCAATTCTTATTACAATGGCAATGACCATTATCTCCATTTTCGTTATTACAGTCGTACAAAAGAAAACACCTAACGAGAACTTAGGAAAAGTCATGGCAATTATTACAGCGGTAGCGCAATGTATGGCACCTATAGGTCAGGTCATATATGGATTTATGTTTGAAATTTTTAGTATAAAAGTTTACTTACCTATATTATTTATAAGCCTCATAATGATAGTAATAGCAATTGTAACGAAGGGAATATTGAGAAATGAGGGGGAAACGGCGTGATATGATTTGGTTATTCCAATGGAAGTATTGAAACAACTACTATATTTTAATATATTTCTAATCAAATTTCTCCAATGAAATTCATGTTTGACACTTATAATTTATTTGGTACACATGTTATTGTTCTGTGATTACTACCAGTATTATTCATTTGAAACTCCTTTTTATATTGTTATTCTCTTAAAACTTAGAGGCTATTATAAGTTGACAATCCAATATTTTTTGAGGAAAATACAGTTATAGGAATGTACGTTCTGTTCGTTGGAGGACTAGCGATTTCAAGTGTATCTACATAAAAGGAGATGTTTCTAATTGAAGAATACAAGACAAAAAATTACTACTTTTTTAATGTTTGACGGCAATGCAGAGGAGGCTATGACTTTATATACTTCTTTATTTGATCAATCAGAAATTATAAATATTTCTCGTTACGGTGCAAATGAGCCTGGTAAAGAGGGAACTGTAATGCATGCTACATTCACATTAAATGGGCAAAAGTTCATGTGTATAGATAGTAGTGTGAAGCATGAATTTACATTTACTCCTTCTATGTCACTGTATGTAAATTGTGATACAGAGGCGGAAATTGATGAAGTCTTTAATAAGCTAGCGCAAGAAGGAGAAGTTTTAATGCCGCTTGCAGTTTATCCATTTAGCAAGAAATTCGGTTGGCTTAATGATAAGTATGGTGTTTCTTGGCAGCTAAACTTTTCTGCAAACTAGGTCTATGTTAGTAAATAAAAACGTATTCTCAATCTAATGAGTAATACGTTTTTTATTCATTTAGAATTTTGCTTTGTAAGTTCTGCTAGTGATTTTAAGTGAAATTCCCTCTTATTAAGTCAAATGGGTTGATTTAATATTTCAGAGATAAATTGTGGTATAATTTACATATAGGGGGAAAGTAGATGACACAACATAAAGAAGAACAAATGAATCAAGCACTTGCACTGTTTTATTTTGCATATAAAACATTTACAGAAAAACCAGATGAAATTATAAAAGAGTATGGTATACAGCGAGTTCATCATCGAATCTTATTTTTTATTGCTCGTTTTCCTGGGCTTAGTATAAATGAATTGTTATCTCTGTTAGAAATAAGTAAACAAGCTCTTCACGGGCCACTCCGTCAGCTTCTTGAAAAGGGGCTTATTGAAAGCAAGGAAGCAGAACACGATCGTCGTGTGAAACAGCTTGTCCTAACGACAGAAGGAGCAGAGCTAGAGAGAAAACTAAGCGATGTACAAAGAGAACAAATGAGCAGTATTTTTTCAAAATTTGGTGAAACATGTGAAGAGAATTGGCATCAAGTTATGACTGAACTAGCAAATAGCCGTTTAGGTTTTGATGCATGGTTATCTAAGCGTGAAGAACCAATTGATTAAAATGAGTAAATAAATTATTCATCTGTTTTTTGAGTTTGAAAAAGAACCGATTTTATCCATGTATTTTGGCAACTATGGATAAAAAAATAACATTACCAGATACTTTATTACGTGTACGCATTGCAAAATTTAAATTTACATTTCCGGAAGGGGATTATTATGATAAAGCTTGTACTCATTCGTCACGGACAAAGTTTATGGAATCTTGAAAACAGATTTACAGGATGGACAGATGTAGACTTATCAAAAAATGGATTAAATGAAGCAAGAGAAGCAGGTGCAATTTTAAAAAACAATGGATATACGTTTGATGTTGCGTATACATCTGTTTTAAAACGGGCAATTCGAACGTTGTGGATTATTCTACATGAAATGGACCTTGCATGGGTTCCTGTACATAAATCATGGAAGTTAAATGAAAGACATTATGGAGCATTGCAAGGATTAAATAAGGATGAGACAGCAAAGAAATATGGTGATGAGCAAGTTCATATATGGAGAAGAAGTACTGATGTAAGACCGCCAGCACTTACTGAAGATGATCCAAGGTATGAAGCTGATGATCCAAGATATAAGTTGTTGAAAAAAGGTGAATTTCCACTTACTGAGTGCTTAGAGGATACAGAACAAAGAGTATTGGACTTTTGGCATAATGAAATTGCACCGATGTTACAATCTGGTCAAAAGGTAATCATCTCATCACACGGGAATACAATTCGTTCGCTTGTAAAATATTTAGATAATCTATCGGATGATGGTGTTGTATCATTAAATATTCCGACGAGTATACCACTCGTATATGAACTAGATGAAAATTTACGCCCAATTCGTCATTACTATTTAAGTATGAATGGTGAAGTTCCGGAAGGTGTGATTCCGAAACATATATCCTGATAAAAAATATTTGTGAAAATTTGAAATGTATGCTTGTCTACATATAAAATGTAGATTCATTATAAAAGACGTGGCTTCCTTCTCATGTATATGCAATGCAGCTAACTTTAGAAGGTTGTCCATGTCTTTTGTCATAATGAGAGGGAAATCAGCATGTAATGATATCGTGAGAAGTTTTTGAATGGAGGGTGATGTGATTGACGGTCTCTAACATTCGAGTTGGTTTGTTTCTTCTCGTATTAGTCTTTTTATTTCTTATTTTCTTTTATTGGAAAAATGAAGAATTGTACGAAGAAAAAAAGCAACTTATTCGAAAAACATGGTATGGTGTGTTTATTACATCAGTCACAATGTATTTCATGATGAAAGGAATTGATTTAACCCTCTGGAAAAATATTTTAATGTTCGTTGCAATGGTGATTTTTGTTGATATTGCATTTATTTTAACTCCAAACATTTCTGAAATATGGGGTGCAAAATTTAGTGATATCGGAAAGACCGTTCAATCTATTAAACGATCATTAATTGCTTCGAAAGCACGAGGTGAGATCTACACAACAATTATTCAAAATGTAAACCCAGCAGCATTTGGTACGATGGAGTGGCAAACTGAAACAGAATATGCACAAAGTTTAAATGTATTTCTTGATACGTATGCAGAAAAAATTGGGGCGAAGATTGTCGTATTTGTGACAGAAGGTGAATTAAATACGAATTTTCGTGGTATCCGTTCTCAATTTAGTATTACAGTTCCTGTGGAACATATAGAACAATTAAATGAACAGAAAGCAGTGCAAGTTGAAAATGTTGGTATCATACCAGCCAAAATAGTAAGAGATGTTTGTATTGTTATTGATGGTCAAAAGAATAACCTTCAAGACCGGGATTTTGAAAATGTATATAACTTAACAATTCATCATAGTTATTTTAGTAAGTAAGGACAGAATCTAAATTCTGTCCTTTTCCTTTATACATAATGTAGAACAAATTTCGAGAAGATGGAACAAAGTTGAATAAAATCGGACAATCATTCCTACACTAGCACGTAGAGGTGATTGTAGTGGAAAAAGAATATGGTAGTGAATTTTTCAAAGAAGAAGCTGAAGATACAACAGATTTCTCTTTAATAAAAGGAGATACAATGCAGCAAGTAGAAAATTTAGAAGAAGAATTAAAAAGAAAAGGATAAAAGTGCACCATTTTTATATTTAATATATAATAAAGATAGACAAAGATTGTATCTTTTTTTACAAAAGGGGGAGGAGAAAATGCAAGAAATGAAACAGCAAAAACTTGCTTTTTTTAAGAAAGAAAAAGAAGATTCAAATACAGATTTCTCTCTTGTGAAAGGTGCATTAACGGAAAATATTAATCGACTAGAAAAGATCGTGAATGGTGATGCATCAAAATATATACAGGGAAAAAACTTGAAAGAAAATGCATAGGTGCATTTTCTTTTTTATTTTTTCTTCATTCCTATCGCAAATTCTTCGAAATCTAGCTTTTCATAGAATAGAATGTATTCAGCTGTACAAATTAATTGCAAGTGTAGGTTCTGTTTTTGGCATTCTACAATTAATTTTTGAACGATCTCCTTTCCATTTCCGCGATTTTGAAAGGAGGGATGAACGACTAATCCACATAGATAAGCGTTAATTATCCCATCTGAAATAATACGTCTGGTTCCAATTAATTGATCGTTATCATAAGCACTTATGACAAAAGTACTTTGAATGAGAGTATGATGCAATTGCTCTTTTGAAAGCTTTAAATAGTCATCCCCACTGATTATTAGTTGCATCAATCGGGCTTTTACGGGCAGTTGATCCTCCGCCTATCTTACTCGTTTTTCTTTGAATCTTGAGGTGGGGATTTTACTGCCCGTTAATGCGGGGTAAATTGAAAATGTGTTCAGGACAAGGAAGGTTTTCTGTAAAATACATATGCATTTTCCTTAATTTTTTAAATGTAGTATAAAATTATACTGATATTCTGTGAAATGGATATGGGATAGTTTTTGATAAATAGAAGTGATAGATCTATACCTTTAATAAAAAGTAAAATGATGAAGCATGGTATAATGGTAAAGACAAGAATAATTTGAAATTCAAAGATTTATCCAATCAGTTTTATTTAAGAGAGGAGCTTCAAAATGTATTCTAATTTAGAACAATTAACAAAGCACCCTGTATTTTATCATTTTGCAGAAATTTCAAAGATTCCAAGAGGATCTGGAAATGAAAAAGAAATTAGTGATTATTTAGTTGAATTTGCAAAAGATCGTAATTTAGATGTTGTACAAGATGAAGCATTAAATGTAGTCATTAAAAAGACAGCAACTGACGGTTATGAAAATGTTCCTGCAATTATTATTCAAGGCCATATGGACATGGTTTGCGAGAAGAACCAAGCAACTGTTCATGATTTTGAAAAAGATCCGATTGAGCTACGAATCGTTGGGGACATGCTGTATGCAAATCAAACGACTTTAGGTGCTGATAATGGTATTGCGGTTGCGTATGCATTAGCACTATTAGATTCAACGGATATTCCACATCCAGCTCTTGAGGTTGTGATTACAACAGAAGAAGAGACAACAATGGGTGGTGCTTTTGCTGTTGATGCGAAGCACTTTGATGGGAAAATATTTATTAATATCGACTCTGAAGAAGATCATAAATTACTAGTGAGCAGTGCAGGTGGAGCGAAGGCAGTTGAAACGATTCCTGTTGCTTGGGAAGAAGTACCTGCTGAACTAGAAGCATACCGTTTATATGTTGGAGGCTTAAAAGGTGGCCACTCTGGTATGGAGATTGATAAACAAAGAGGAAATGCCAATAAAGTTTTAGGACGCGTTCTTCATGATTTATCAAATGAAATTTCATTTAACATGAGTGGAATTCACGGTGGATTAAAAACAAATGCGATTCCGCGTGAAAGCGTAGCAACAATTTTATTATCTGTAAATGATGTACAAAAGGTAGAAGAGAAAGTAGCAGAATGGACACGTATTTTCCAAGACGAGCTACGTGCTGTAGATCCTGATGTACATGTTTCTCTTACAAAATTAGAAGAAAAAGTAGAAAAAGTATTTGCAACAGAAACACAGAAACAACTTATTTCTTCTTTATTCTTGATTCCAAATGGCATTCAAAGCATGAGCATGGATATTAAAGGACTTGTAGAAAGCTCAACAAACTTAGGTGTTATTGAAACGTTACATAATGAAATTAAATTAAGAAATGAAGTAAGAAGCTCTGTAAGCAGTTTAAAACAGCACATTACGAATGAAATTAAGTATATTGCAGAATTAGTTGGGGCGCAATTTGAGAAGGAATCAGAGTATCCAGAATGGCCGTACAATCCCAATTCACCAATTCGTGATTTGTTTGAAAAAGTGCATAAAGAAAAATATAACAAAGATGCTGAAATCTTTGCAGTGCACGCTGGTATTGAATGTAGTGTATTTGTTCAAAAAATGCCTGAATTGGATGCCATCTCATTCGGACCAGATATTTTCAATGTTCATACGCCAGATGAACATATTAGTATTTCATCAGTTATAAATAACTGGGGATACTTCATTAAAGTAATGAGAGAAACGAAATCACTAGCATAAATATAAATGAATCAAACTGCCTAAGGTCCCCCTTAGGCAGTTTTTTTGCTGCATTGATATAGATAAAACAAAGAAATTCTTATATAGATACAATGAAGTTGATATCTGTAATGTTAGTTAAGGAGCAAGGAACACTGCGAAAAAAAGATAATTTCACATACTGTATTAAAAGAAAAAATAAAACATTATAAAAATAAAATACTATTTATTTGTAGAAATAGATAGTTTGATAAAATGTTAATGATATGATTAAAAAGAATTGCTAAAAATATATTTAATAGAATTTTTATAAGGGAGAAGATATGAAAAAAAGATATAAAAGGTTATTTATTATAAGTGCAATAGCAATAGGAGTCAGTGCATTCTCATACTTACAAAATAATTTAATAAGTGTAAGTAAAATATCAATAACATCTAGTAAGATACCTTCTAATTTCAAGGGATTTAAAATTGTACAGTTATCGGATTTACATAGTAAAAAATTTGGAGAAAACCAAGAAGTTTTAATTGAAAAAGTAAAAAGCTTGAACCCTGATATTATCGTTATTACAGGAGATCTAATTGATAGTAAGAGGTATGATGCAGAGGCGAGCTTAAAGGTAGTGAAAGAGCTTGTAAAACACTATCCCGTTTATTTTGTTACAGGAAATCATGAATTATGGTCAGGGAGGTATGATAGTTTAGAAAAAGAGTTGAAAAGATATAATGTGACAGTTTTGAGAAATGAACATGAACGTATTCAAAAAGAGGGGCAGGAAATTTGCCTTCTCGGCATAGATGATCCGGCATTTACCGCGAAAAATAACGATGAAAATGAAGAGATGTCTACAGTGAAAAATGAAATCGTTAAAGCGAAAAATGAGGTAGATCAGGATGAATATAAAGTGCTACTTTCACATAGACCTGAACTTTTACAAGTATACGCTGAGCAACAAATTGATTTAGTTTTAACAGGGCATGCACATGGAGGACAAGTAAGACTACCTTTTATTGGAGGCTTAGTTGCACCTAATCAAGGCATATTACCCAAATACACAGCAGGTTCATATAAGGAACAAGGTACTTCCATGATAGTAAGCAGAGGGTTAGGGAATAGCATCATTCCTCAAAGGATTTTTAATAGACCAGAAATTGTAGTCGTACAACTGGATTAATTTGTACGACTTTTTTTTATTAGCTTTGAGTGACGTTGCGGTGGTCCATTCACTATAACTCTTTTAATAGAAAATAAGATAACAAATGTAAGTAACAGAAAATATGTATGATGAAAGATTGGTGTTTTCTAAAAAGTACAAGTATCCATTACAATTTTGTTAAATTTGTTCTACGCTACATAAACTAACAAATTTTGACGTTCTTTCTTTGTTATAGTGTAAATAATCAAAATACTCAGTTTTCATTCAGATTAGAATGCTTATGGCTTGTGCATATAAAAAACTAATTATAAAGGAGTGTACACATGCATAAAGAATTTGAAATTGAGGAATATACTGCAATTGAAGAACAAATTCATTATTATAGTCAATGTTTATTGGTGAATCATCCTGAGCAAATTGTGAAGTATTTAGAAAAAAGGTTAGAAAAATATACAGAAACATTAAAATATGCACATTTGTATCCCGAAAAAGTTATTTTGCCTATCCAGCAGTTAGTAATTGAGTATTCTTTAGATCTTGCTAGAATTAGAAAGTATTTAAATTTAGAAACGTAGCCTATAAATAATGATTTAAAATGAAACAGAGTCGACAGTGAGAAATGAATTCTATTGTCGACTCTGTTTCATTGTTCTATAGACAATGTACTAGTTGTTAGAAAGATTGAAAAGATAATACTCATAAATATAATTTGACATATAATAATCTAAGAGTAAAATAAAAGTGAGTACTCACTCATTTTGAAAAGGAGGAGATCTTATTGCAACAACCTTCAGTCATTTTACAAGATGTATCAAAGTGTTTTGGAAAAAAAGAAGTACTGCACAATATTTCACTATCTGTAGCAGAGACAGAGATTTTTGGTTTAGTAGGTCCATCCGGGTCTGGTAAAACGACGCTTATTAAAATGATTGCTGGCATTAGTGAATCAACAGTAGGGAATGTAATAGCATTAGGGGTACAAATGCCAAACTTAAACGGCATGAAGCAAATAGGTTATATGGCACAAGCCGATGCGCTGTATGAAGAATTATCAGCTTATGAAAATGCAGATTTTATCGCAACAATGTATGGATTGAAAGGTAAACATAAGGAGGAGAGAATTGAAGAAGTTTTTACATTAGTTGAATTATCAGAGCATGCTAAAAAACAAGTACAACACTTTTCAGGGGGGATGAAAAAGCGGTTATCTCTAGCGATGGCACTTTTACATAAACCAAAGCTTTTAATTTTAGATGAGCCAACGGTTGGAATTGATCCAGTTCTTCGTAAATCTATTTGGGAAAAATTTTATGAGCTCAAAGGGCAAGGAACAACGATTATTGTGACAACACATATTATGGACGAAGCTGAATTTTGTGAACGTCTTGGATTAATTAGAGATGGGAAGTTAATTGCAACAGGAACTCCAAATGATTTAAAAGATCGAACTTCATCAGGACGGATTGAAGATGTCTTTCTATTGGAAGGAGCGGTTGAATCATGAGAGTCGGTGGTGTAATTATTCGGATTATTCGTCAGTTTCTTCGGGATAAACGGTCACTTGCGATGATGTTTGGAGCGCCAATGTTACTCCTTTGGTTATTATCGCTTGTGTTTACACAAAAGGATTACACTCCTCATATTGCATTAATAGATGTTCCAGCACCTATAGTAGAATCAATGAAAAAACAAGATGCTACCATCTATGAGTATAGTAAAGATGAAGCGTATTCTAAATTAAAAAATCAACAAATAGATGCCATTATCACTTTAGAACATGGAAAAGCGAATGTATTGCTAGAAGGTAGTGATTCTTCAAAAAACCGTGCAGTGCTACAGACATTACAAAAGGCCACAGAAAAAAATGATATGCCCGGTATGAAACCAGAAATTGATTTTTTACATGGTTCCGCAGATTTCACGATGTTTGATGGACTTGGACCGGTATTAATTGGCTTTTTTACATTCTTCTTTGTTTTTATTTTATCAGGAGTTTCCTTTGTACGAGAACGTTTAAGTGGGACGTTGGAAAGATTATTATCTACTCCAGTGCGCCGCTGGGAAATTGTTGTTGGTTATATAATTGGATTTGGCATTTTTGCGTTTTTACAGTCTGTTATCATTGTAAGTTTCTCTGTCTATATTCTTGATTTATACGTAGCAGGGTCACCGTGGCTTACATTACTAATTACATGTATGCTTTCACTAACAGCGTTAACACTAGGTACTTTTTTATCGGCATACGCCAATAACGAATTTCAAATGATTCAGTTTATCCCACTGGTCATCGTACCGCAAATTTTCTTTTCAGGTTTATTTCCAATGGAATCAATGAATAAGTGGCTACAAATGCTAGGTAAGGTATTTCCGCTAACATATGGTGCTGATGCAATGAAACAAGTGATGATTCGTAATCAAGGATTTACTGAAATTGCGGGAGACCTTTGTGTGTTACTTCTTTTTGCGATAGTATTTACAGTAGGGAATATATTTGCTTTGAAGAAACATCGCAAAATATAATGTTTATAAAAAAGGGGCTTTACGAATGAAGAAAGATTGGCTGGAAGAATTAATTGCTGCTACAGACACAGATAAACGTAATGAACGTCAAATGCGTATATTAGAAGCAGCGGTTGATATGTTTGGAGAAAAAGGATATGCGTCAACTTCAACGAGTGAAATTGCAAAGCGTGCTGGTGTAGCGGAGGGAACAATCTTCCGCTACTATAAAACAAAAAAAGATTTACTATTAGCGGTTGTCATGCCAACATTAACAAAGTTTGCTGCTCCATTTTTTGTACAGGCTTTTGCAAAAGAAATACTGGAGAATACGTATGAAACGTATGAAGAATTTTTAAGAAAAGCAATTCGAAATCGATTTGAATTTGCTAAAAAACATTTTCCAATGTTAAAAATTTTAATACAAGAAGTACCGTTTCAACCAGAATTAAAAAATGAAATACAACAATTAGTAGAGAAGGAACTTTTTTCTCGCTTTGAAAAATTAATTGTACATTTTCAAGAACAAGGACAAATTATTGAAATGCCAATCCCTTCAGTTATCCGCTTTACTTTATCAGCTATAATGGGGTTAATTTTAACCCGATTTTTATTATTACCTGAAGAAAAATGGGACGATGAAGTGGAAATTGAAAATACGATTCAATTTATATTGTATGGACTAACACCACAAACGTTGCTATAACAACGTTTGTGGGTTTTGATTTTCGTATTTGCAAACATTGACTATCCAAAGATATTTTTTCCGAAAGTTTTAACGGATTCTTCTTGCATGTTGGATAACACATGAGAGTAAACTCTTAATGTCATAGATATATCCGTATGACCTAATCTTTCGCTTATAATTTTAGGGTTGACCCCTTGTTTTAATAATAGCGTTGCGTGAGTATGTCTTAAATCATGGAATTTAATTTTTTCACATCAGCTCTTGTGATTACTTTAACTAAATTTTCTCTAAATGTATTCCTTTTTACTATTTCTCCAAAATCATTGCAATTAATTAAATCTAAATCTCGATAAGCGGAACCAAGTCGTAATTTATCCTTGTTAATTTTGATTTTATGTTTTCTTAACTCTTCGACTGTTTCATTAGGAATAGGAATAGTCCGTTTTGATGAGTTTGTTTTAGCACTTGACTTCAATTTATTATCATTACCTAATGTCTGATTACTAGTTACTGTATGATTATCAAAATCAACATCTTGCCATCGTAAACCTAGAACCTCTCCTAAACGAAATCCTGTGGTTATTGTAAGAACAAATCCAATATGATAAGGTGATTCTTGAGAATGCAATGAAAATTTTTTTACTTCTTCCTCTGTCCAAATTCGGGTGGTTTTTTTCCTTTTTAGGTATTTCTGCATTTTCAACAGGATTCCGAAGAATAATTTGTTGCTTAACAGCTAAATTTAAAGCATTCCTTGTAAATGGTCAAGGTGGCGGAAAAGTAACGGAAGATTACTATAACGTCACGGACGAACAACAAGCGATTCAAGCTGATAGTAAAAGAATGATGAAGAAGCGCCAAATGCTTCTGAAATGAAGGCGTTCAATAAAGTAGATAAGGAAATGGCTAAGCTACGTAAAGAATACTATCAAGTGAAATCCGATACAGAAATGGATTGAGAAGTAGAACGTAATGAATTGGATCGTTTGGATGAAGAAATGCGTGCACTCGCACGAGAGGGTATTAAAATTTTTGGACCTGATTATAAGTAAGAGCTCTTTTTTATGTGATAAAGAACATTTTGTCCACTGTTAGAATAAGATATTTAGATGTTTCATATTTATTAGGAATAAAGAAGTGAAAATATGGAAGATTTAGAACGAAAAATAGACTACTTAAAGTTAGAGCAAACAGAGATAATGAAGGATATTCGAAATTTAGAAACACGTACCACCATAAATGAAAAAGATATAGCGACAATTAATAAGCAATTAGAGAAAATTAGTATGAATACAACTTGGATTTTGCGAATTATTATTGGTGCAGTTGTAATGGGGATTTTAAGCCTAATAATCAAAGGGACAATTTGATATCAGAGAAATATATTTTTGCGAAAGAGGGACAAGTGTCTCTCTTTTTATTTTTCCAAAGGAGATGAGAACGATGGAGGAACAAATTTTTAATTCAATGATTCAACAAGGAGCATTTGTAGCGTTATTCGTGTGGATGCTTTTTACTACGCAAAAAAAGAATGAACAGCGTGCAGCACAATATCAAAAGGTCATTGAGAAAAACCAACAAGTCATCGAAGAACAAGCAAAAGCCTTTGGTTCACTATCAAAAGATGTATCAGATATCAAACAAAAAATCCTGGGGGAAGGTGATGTGTAATGAAGAAAACAATGAAACTATGTACTTCTGTTCTTGCAACGTTACTTATTTTATTTTCGTTTGTTACGGGTGCATTTGCTGATAGACTTTTAATTATTGATGGTTTATCTAAAATCCCTTATCGTTACGGTGCATATGAAGGAGTAGTGGCACATTCCACAGCCACACCTGAAGCACCAGCTATTAATATCCAAAAATACGAGTCTTGTACTTGGCGTAATGCATTTGTACATTATGCAGTTGATTGGGACGAAACAATTCAAATTGCGGATACACGTTATATTGCGTATGGTGCAGGTTCTGCAGCAAATAAGCGATTTGTACATGTAGAACTATGCGAAACAGCAAAACAACACAATTTATATTGTGATGCATGAAAAATGGGTGCATATTGGAAAATTTGATAGTTATCTTAATAAGTACTCTGGCATATATTGTGCATATACGGTATACACAATTAATAAGGAGGTTCTGTATGCTGGCATTAGACATTAGAAATTTAAATAAGAAATATCAAAATTTCGAGTTAAAGGATGTATCGTTTCAACTGGAAAAGGGTTATATTATGGGCTTTATCGGTGCCAATGGCGCAGGAAAAACAACCACCATTAAATCGATCTTGAACATGATTAATCTTGATAGCGGCGAGGTACGCATTTTAGGCAAGAACATTGCCGAACACGAGGTTGAATTGAAACAGGAAATCGGATACACATTTAGCGGCATTGACTTTTATACTCGAAGCAAAATGAAGATGTTGACCAATGTGATTAAGAAATTCTACACGAATTGGGATGATGAAACCTATTACAACTATTTACGAAGATTTAAATTGGATGAAAACAAAAAAATCGTTGAATTGTCGACGGGGATGAAGGTAAAGTACAGTTTGGCCCTTGCCCTATCCCATGGGGCGAAGCTTCTCATCCTAGACGAACCGACAAGCGGACTCGATCCAGCCGCAAGAGATGATCTGTTGGATATTTTTCAAGAGCTCGTGATAGATGGCGAGATCAGCATTATTTTCTCTACTCATATTACATCCGACTTGGAGAAATGCGCGGATTTTATTACCTTTATCGAAAACGGTCAAATTATCAACAGTTCTGAGAAAGATGAATTTATTGCCTCATATCGCCTACTAAATGGTAACGGAAACCAGCTAAATCAGGTGAAAGAAAATTTGATTTCCTACAAAATAAATTCATTTGGCTTTACGGGATTGATTCACTCCAAAGACTTCGATCCCTCCTCCGATATTAAAGCAACCACGCCGAGTCTCGAAGAAATCATGATTTACTTCTCAAAAAAGGAGGATATGTATGTATAACTTAGTGATGAAGGATTTAAAATTAGGCCTAAATCCCATGTTTTTTGTATTACCTGTTTTGATAGGTGCATTAATGCTTGTTCCCGGTTGGTTATATTTTATTGTCATTCTGTATTTTTGCTGGATAACGATACCGATTATGTTTGCAGGATATAGAACTCAGAACGATTTGATATTTACTACTATGATGCCTGTAACCAGAAAAGACATGGTGAAGGCGAGGGTGTTTGTTATTGTCATTCTGGAATTATTGCATATTGTTAGTGCAATTATCTTTGGAATGTTAAATATTCGCTTATATCCGAATCAAACCTACTATTTCTTCGCACCGCACATGGGTTTCTGGGGACTATGTTTTGTCATGCTCGCGATCTTCAACATCATCTTTATTTCCATGTATTACAAGACAGCGTATAAATATGGTGAAGCAACCTTCGCATCCGTTACAGCCGCAATGGTTTTTGCCGGAGTTGCACAATGGCTCGGAATCCAGAATTCTTTTGTGTCTGACATTTTCAATGGTAGCGGTGCTGACAATATGGCGCTTCAAATATCCATCCTGATCGCAGGAATCGTGATATTTACTTTGTTCACCATGATTGCTTATCGAATTGCGTATAAGCGATTCCTACAAGTGGAGATACAATGAATATAGCAATTTCGAACACATCTGAAAAGCCAATTTATCAGCAGCTTTTCGAACAAATCAGCGCCCAAATTTTGAAAGGCGAATTAGAAGGCGGCTATTGTTTACCACCAATTCGACAAGCAGCCAAGGAACTTCGTGTTAGTATCATCACCGTAAAGAAAGCTTGGGAAGAACTCGAACGATGTGGTTTGATAAATACAATAACGGGTAAAGGGTGCTTTGTAGCAGAAATCTCATCCGATGAGATACTGCGAATACGCAACGAAATGGTCATAAAGCAAATGGTTAGCGACATTTCATACTACAAATCCTTTGGTCTTACAATAGAAGAAGTTATTGAACTTTTGAAGAAGGCTTATACAGTTTAAATAAGACGTTGTGATACGAAATGTGTTCTTGTCATCCTAACTCTCTCAACCAATGACTTCTAATGTGGCTCGTTTCGGTATCTACCATCTGCGCTACCATAACTTATAAGATGCTGCGCAAGTCGGAGGTTTGAAATGGATAGAGTTGATTCTATAACACAAGTTGATAGTATTCAGTAAAAAAATCAGAAGGGTTTGAAGAGTAGTGAAAATGTTAGATAAAACATTTTTTATCGGAACAATGCTACTTATTGTCGGGATCGTGTGGTCCATTGCGACGAACAGCATTGGAACGACTGAATGGATGTTGTTATTAGTGGGAGTCGTATTAGGCATTTTGGCAGGGATGGCCCAAGGATGGGCAATCGCTCAAAAAGAACAAGGGAAAATCGGAACGGGCAAGAGGAACCTCTATGTGGTTGTAACACTTATCGTGTTTGTTGCTCTGAAAGTTACATTAAATATTACGATTCCTTCGTATTTAGCAATAAGTCAGGTCGGACTCTGGCTGTCGATTATTTTTGCCGTTGGAGGTCTTTTCCTCGGGCGTGCTTTATACTCCCTTCCACTGAAATCGATTAGGAGGGGGTGATGGATCTTTGGGAGATGGAAACTTCTCCCATCATTACGCAGCTCTTTATATTTAAATTGAGTTTTTTGCGCAGGAATCCCAAAGAATCCCATCATTTTACGGGTGTGCTTTTGGTTTTTGAGTTAGATCAGTCAGGCAACTTTGCTTTGTCTATGGACCATTCAAATTTTTTAATCTCTTCCACAATCGGGCGCGATTGTGGAGCAACATAGATAGGAAATTATCAAACTTTTTTATAAAAGAATG